>NZ_JANOCG010000407.1:0-5129 GCF_031412075.1 Rhizobacter sp. | reverse complement strand
GGCCAGCAGGGCGCCGTCACGCGAGCCTAGTGGCACCGGCGCCTCGCCGTCGCGCAGCACGGCCGGCGATTGGGCGAGGGTCAGCTGCGGGGAGCACGGTTCAGGGGTCATGAGCATCGGCGCACGCCGGGTGGGGCCTGCATGATGGCAGGTCGGTCGCGTCAAAGCCGCGGAATGACGAACACCTGGTTCTCGCCCTGGCTGCCCGGCGCGACCATGACCGACATGTCGGCCACGCAGGCGAGCGCCGACCCATCACCCGACAGCACAAAGCCGAAGTCGCTGACCCACGTAGCGCTGCCGTCGGCGCGGCGCGAGGCGAGCGTGGTGGTCAACAGCTCGCGGTCTCGCACCATGAGGTAGGGCCGCAAGGAAGCGGCCGGGTCACCCGACAGGTTGGGCGCATGGGTGAGGTAGAGCACGTAGCGGCCATCGCGCGAGATCTGCGGTGCGCCGCTGCGCCCGTCACCGACCGCCCCGGCGGGGGTCACGCTCTGGATGGTCAACATGAGCGCCGGGTCGGCCTCGGGGTTGCGGTCGAACACCACGATCTGCGGCTGGGCCGAGGCGGCGCCGTCCAGCAGCGTGGTCGAGCGCAGCCCGAAGCTGATGTAGCGGCCGTCGTCGCTGATGCTGGGCATGCCGTAGATGCCGTCTCCGAAGGTCGCCGAGCTGACGCTGAAGACGGTTTCGTTGAGGTTGGCCGGGACGTTGTGCACGATCAGGTGGTTCATGCCCGTTTCGCCGCTGCCGGAAGCGATGGCGATCACGATGAACTCGCCGCTGGCCGACATCGACGTGGCGCCGTACTCCGTGAAGCCCGCGAGCGTGCGCGTGGTGCCGGCCACGACGTCGCGCAAAAAGAGCCGGATCCCGTTCGGCAGCTGCGCACCATCGCCGGCCAGGTCCACGCCCGAGCTCATCAGCACCCAACGGCCATCGGCCGAAATGTCGAGCTGCCCGCCGATCGAGTTGCCCGAGACCACGTCCTGGCTGCCGTTGGGCAACACGTTGAGGCGTGTGGTGGTGCCGGTTTGCAGGTCGCGCAGGAAAACGTCTTCCGCCACGTTGGTGTCGCCAGGCACGAGGTCGTTAGCGAGCGAGGTGAACACCGCGTAGCGCCCGCCGGCCGCGAGCTTGAGCCGGCCCACACCGCGCGCAGATTCGCCACCATCGGGCCGCGCATTGATCAGCGTGGTGGTGTTCGTGGCGAGGTCGCGCACATACGCATGGCCGAACTGCGTGGTGCCTGCGACCAGGTTGGTGCCGTCGGAGATGAAGGCGACCCGTCGGCCATCAGACGAGATCGACGGGAACTGGCTGCGGTTGTCGGGCGCCACCGTCTGGCCCAGGCGCACGCTGGCCAGCGTGGTCGCGGTGATGACCGGCGCCGCCGTTACCGTGAGCACCGCGCTCTGGCTGAACACCACACCGGCGCCGTTGTAGACCAGCACGCCGTAGAGCGCGCCGCTGTCGGCGTCGGTCAGCGCAGGCGTGGTGTGGCTCGCCGCCGTGGCACCCGCTATCGCCACGCCGTTGCGCAACCACTGGTAGCGCAGGCCCGACCCACCGGCCGCCACGCTGAAGCTCGCGGTACCGCCGACCACGCCCGCCGCGGCGGCGGGCTGCGTGGTGATCACCGGCACGCCCAGCACGGTGAGCGTGGCCGCATTGCTGGTGACGGTGCCCAGCGCGTTGCTCACCGCCACGCTGTAGCTGGCGCCGTCTTCGGCCACCAGGTTCGCGAACGTCAGCACTGCACCGGTGGCGCCGGCCAGCGGTGTGCCGTTCTTCAGCCACTGATACGAAAGCGGCCCGCTGCCACTGGCGGCCACCGCCAGCGTGGCGCTGCCACCCGGCGACTGCACCTGCGGCGAAGGCTGCGTGGTCAAGGTCACGGGCGCGGCCTGCTGGCTCGTGCCCACCGTGAGGTCGACGCTCGCACTGGTCACGCTGCCGGCGCTGTTGCTCACGCGCACCGCGTAGGCGCCAGCATCGGCGCCGGCGGTTTGCGCCAGGCTGTAAAAGGCCGCCGTGGCACCGGCGATGGGCTGGCCCTCGCGCAGCCACTGGTAGGCGATTGGGCCACTGCCGCTCACGCCAACCGCGAAGGTGGCGGTGTTGCCCGCATTCACCAACACCGACACCGGCTGCGTCACGATGCTGGGCACCACCGCCGCGGCGCTGCCGGCGCTCACGGTCAGCACGGCCGCATCACTGGTGACGGAGCCGGCCGCGTTGCTCACCACCACGCGGTAGCTGCCGGCGTTGGCGGAGGTCACGGCGGCCAAGCGCAGCACCGGGCTGTTGGCGCCGCTGATCGGCGTGCCGTTGAGCTGCCACTGGTAGCTCAAGGCCTCGGTGCCGCGGGCGGCGATGGCGAAGGCCGCGTCATTGCCCACCGTCACGCTGAGGGCGGCCGGCTGCGTGGTCACCGTGGGCGCGACGTCGAGGTCGCTCACCGACACCGTGACCGGCGCGCTCTCGGCGCTGCCGAGCGCATTGGTGGCCAGCACGCGGTACTGCGTGCCGTTGTCGGCGGTGCTCAACACTGGCGTGGTGTAGTTGCCAGTGCTGCCCCCGGCCCCCAGGCTGACGTTGGCCCACGCGCCGGTGGCGTTGGCGGCACGTGTTTGCCACTGCAGTGCCGGTGCCGGCGCGCCGCCGGCCGTGGCTGAGAGGCTGGCGGTCTGCCCGGTGCGCACCAGCACCGAGCGTGGCGCGTCAACGATCACCGGCAAGGCGCTCTGCTGCAACACGTTCAGCCGCGTCGCAGGCCCCGCCACACAGGCCGGCGGCGCGACATCGGGCGGTGTGTAGCAGGCATGCACACGAAGCAACGCGCCCTGGTCGGTGTTGGCGGCGATGAAGCCGTGCCGCACGCTCCAGTACTTCCAGGTCAGGTCCGGGCCCAGCGGGTTGGGATTGGCCTCGTCCTGGTAGGAGCGGGCGACCGCGCGCCAGGAGGCGCCGTTGTCGTCGCTGCGCTGCCAGTCGATGACGGCGCGGTTGGCGGCGGTGGGTGCGGCGTGAGTGACAAAGTCGCTCTGCAGCGCGGCAGCGCCGCCGGCCAGAATCACGTCGAGGTTGGCGCTCAGGCCGGCCACCACGTCGAGTTGTGCGGGCGCTCTCATCACCGCCACATTGGGGTAGGCCGGCTCACGCGACCAGAACACTCGGCGCGCCGCCACCAGGCCAAAGTTCAAGTGGGAGCCGGTGCCGGAGCAGCGTGCACCCGCGGTGAAGTAGAGCGGGGTTCTCGGGGTGAGCGTGCGTGTCATCGAGCCGCCGCTGAGCGGAACATTGGTGCTGCCCGTCGCACCCGGGCTGTAGTTGGGGTTGCTGCCCAACTGGAGGATCAACTGGTTGGTGGTGCAGCCCTCAGGCAGCTGGCCGCCGTTGGTCGTGACGGTGTAGGTGGCCGTGACCGTGCCAAGCGCCGGATCGCAAATCCGGTCGCCACAACTGAGGCTGCTGCTGACTTGCAAGGGCGCCAGCTGGGCGATCGGCAGCAGGTACACCACCCGCACCGGCACGAAAAACGAGAAGCTGCTCACCCGGGCGCTCAACACGCCGTTGGCCAGCACGCTGTCGGTCAGCACCTCCCATTCGCCGCCCGGCTGCGCCTTGGCGAGCTTGAGTTCCTCGTTCGGCCGCAGCCCGGCGCTGCTCGCCGGGATGCGCACCTCCACCGGCGCGGCGAAATCGCCGCCGTGGGGGGTGACGACGTAGGTGCTGCCCGCCGTCGCGAGGCCTTGCGGCACGGCCGGGGCGCCGGTCGAATCCATCGCCAAGCGGATCGTGGTGTCGGCGCCGAGCGCCCCGGCCGGCACGATCACCGACGCCCCGCTGGCCTCGCTCACCGTGCCGCCGCTGCTGCCGATGACCGGCGGGGCAGGAGCCGGCGCGTCATCGCCGCCGCCGCAGCCCACGAGCAGCGCCGCTGCCAACATCAGCCCCGCCGATTTCATCCAGGTCGTCGCATTCATCGCCAATCCCTCCTCGACGCGGCCACTGCGGCCGGCAAGTTGGGTTGTAGCGACGCGAGCGTTATGGCAGCGTTATGGGAACCGGGTCGCACCCGGCTCCAGCGGCAGGCGCAGGGCGTTGGTGAGGTAGCTGACGGTGCGGTAGAAGCCGGCAAGCATCAGCAGCTCGAGCACGGCTTCGTCGCTGAACTGCGCGTGCAGCGCCTGCCACAGCGCGTCGTCGACGGTGCAGTCGTGGTGCAGCGCATCGCACAGGCGCAGCAACAGGCGGTCCACGTTCGACCAGCAGGCATCGTCGGGCCCGCCGTTCACGGTGGAGGCCAGTTGCGCCGCGCTCAGCTCCACACGCGCGGCAAAGATCGTCGCGTGCACACCCCATTCGTACTCCGACCGGCACAAGGCGGTGGTGCGGTGGATCACCAGCTCGCGCTGGCGCAGGCTCAGGTGGCCGCGATCGAGCAGGCTCGCGCTGAAGAACTTGCCGAACAGCCGCGGGTCGCGCGCGAGCGTGGTGAACAGCGCCAGCGGTGGCTGGCCCGGCGGCATGATCTTGTCGAGCGCGGTTTGTATGGCCGCCGGGAAAGGGGCCTCGGCGGGGGCGATGCGGGCGGCCATGGAAACTCCTTGCTAAGAATTTGATAGCAGTCTAGTTCTACCGCTATCAAAAGTAAAGCAAGCGCGGCACCAGCGTTGACCCTGTTCTGGTTTCCGAGGGGCTGCCCAAGCGCTGGCAGAGGGGTACCGTGGCTTGCACCTGTGCGTCACCCTCCTGAAAGGCACCCCCATGAAGACCTCTCGCTTCATCACCGGCTGGATGGCAGCCGGCGCCATGACCTGTTCTTGGCCTGCGCTCGCGGCCGATGTGGTCAAGATCGGTTTCATCGACGTGCTGTCGGGGCCGTTTGCCGCAGCCGGCGTGGGCTCGCTGCAGCAGCTGCGCGAGGTGGTGTTGCAGGTCAATGCCAAGAGCGGCCCGAACGACCCGAAGTTCGAGGTGGTGCCGTTCGACAACAAGGGCTCGCCGCAAGAGAGCGCGACCGTGCTCAAGGCCGCCAGCGACCAGGGCATTCGCTACATCACGCAGGGCGGCGGCTCGGGCGTGGCCTTCGTGCTGGTGGATGCCATCAACAAGATGGCCGA
>NZ_JANOCG010000406.1:0-1995 GCF_031412075.1 Rhizobacter sp. | reverse complement strand
GCGACTTCGGCCACTAACTCCAGCGTCTTGGAGTGGGCCATCGGGTCGAGTGTGATCAGGCCCAGGTTGGAAGCACCGTGGCGGGTGGCAAAAGCCGCGGCCAGCTTGGCCGTGCTGGTGGTCTTGCCGACGCCGGTGGCGCCGATGAAGGCGAACACACCGCCGCTGTCTTCGAGCGGCAGGTCGCGCTCGCCGGTGAGCAGGTTGCGTTCGAGCACGTTGGCAGCCCAGGCGGTTTCGTCGCCCACGTCGGTGGGCAGGCTCTCGACCAGCTTGCGGGTGAGTGCCGGCGAGAAGCCGCAGTCGAGCAGCTTCTGGATGAGATGGGCTTGCGCCGGGTGGCGCTGCATCTTCTCCATGAAAGCGAGTGCGCCGAAGCGGTCTTCGATCAGGCCCTTCATCGAGCGCAGCTCGTTCATCATGTCTTGCTGGTCGCGGCGGGCCACGGCCTGGTTGACGGCACTGGAAGAGTCGGCCAGCGACGGCACTTGCACCGGGGCTTGCATCACGGGTGCCGGCATCTGGATCGGCTGGGCCAGGGCGGCTTGCGCTTGAGCCACACGCACTTCTTCGCGCAGCACCGGCGGCTCGCGCACGGCAGCACGCGGCGCAACGGCCGGCTGGACCACGGCCAGCTGAGGGGCGACCTTGGGCGGCTGCGCTTGCGCGCTGCGAGCGGCCAGGCGCTGCTCCAGCGCGCTGGGCAGGTCGGGCTCGAGGTCTTGGCGCGAGTCGGCGAAATCCTGGCGCGATTCGGCAAAGCCGGGCTCTTGCCGGTTCATCGCGGCCTGGCGGCGCTTGAGCATGCGCTCGCGCACATAGTCTTGAAACGACAGCGTGCTCATCGACAGGCGGGCCACGTCGTCGCTCACTTCGTCATCGGCGTTCGGGCGCTGCATCGGGGCCAGCGGCATGCTGGGCCGGGCGGGTGCGGCGGGGCGGGTTGCGGCGGCGGCGCGGGCGGGCGGCTGCGGCTGTTGTTGTTGCAAGGCGGCGGTGCGGGCGGCAATCGACGAGGCCGACAGGCGCTCGATCTGCTGCACGCTCTCAGGCGCCATGGCCAGCACTTCCACACCTTCGGGGCAGGGCTTGGTCGACAACACCACGGCGTCTTCGCCAAAAGCCTGGCGCACCAGGGTCAGGGCGTCGCGCGAGGTGCGCGCTGTAAAGCGTTTGACGTTCATGGGTTGCTCCGCAAGGCCTTGCTCAAACCGGGGGCTTGGCATGGCATCAAGTGTGTAAGAGGGTGTGCCGCGACGGTCTGGCAATCAGCACGCCGAAACCCGGTCATTTGGGTTGATTCGTCGCGGTGCGTGGGTGAAGGCTGATGCAGGTGGGTCATGACAAAGCGCAGTCGTTGAGCGCGTTGTCATTGTTCCGGGGCAGGGGCAGAACTTGAGGCGGATGAGAGGGGGGGATTGGGGGCTTTTCTCGTCTTGCAGGTGGCGCTGCGAAGTTGGTGGGCGCACGCGTCAGGGTTGTGGTCGATTGGTCACTGGGTGGTGGGTTGTGGCCATATCGTCAGGACCGGGCCGGGGGCCTCTGAGGGTGCGCACTATCAAATCAGGTGAATCGGGAGACCCGCTTTCGGCCACGAGCAGCCCTTTGCGAACGACCGCAATCCAGCAGGTCAACTTTTTTTGAGCCAATGTGCCTGGCTTCACAACCGCGCTGAACCGTAGCGCCGCGTTCGCTGAATGGGGTGAATCGAATGGCGATGAGCGCCTTGCCTCGGCAACCTCCGGCGAAGGGCAGGCGTCGGCGTGGCTGCAGTTTGCTCAGTCGCTGTCGGTGAAATCGCTTCGCCTTTCGACCAGCAGGTCGATGAAGCTGCGAACCTTCGGGGACAGGTGCTTCTTGCTCACATAGGCCGCAAAGACAGTGAAGCTGGCCGCCGGCGCACCGTCCAGCAGCAGCCGGATCTTCTTCTGCGCCAGCAGCGGCCCGCACAGCAGGCCTGGGAGGCGCGCCACGCCGACGCCTTGGACAACTGCC
>NZ_JANOCG010000405.1:0-11156 GCF_031412075.1 Rhizobacter sp. | reverse complement strand
ATCTACTCGGCACGTCCGGGCGTCGTGATCGGCAAGAAGGGCGAGGACATCGAAGCGTTGAAGGCTGAGCTGACCAAGCGTCTGGGCGTGCCCGTCGCGGTCAACATCGAAGAAGTGCGCAAGCCTGAAGTCGATGCTCAGCTGATCGCCGACTCGATCACCCAGCAGCTCGAAAAGCGCATCATGTTCCGCCGTGCGATGAAGCGCGCGATGCAGAACGCGATGCGTCTGGGTGCCCAGGGCATCAAGATCATGAGCGCTGGTCGCTTGAACGGCATCGAAATCGCTCGTACCGAGTGGTATCGCGAAGGTCGTGTGCCTCTGCACACCCTGAAGGCCGACATCGACTATGGCTTCTCTGAGGCCAAGACGACTTACGGCATCATCGGCGTCAAGGTCTGGGTCTACCGCGGTGACCGTCTTGCCAATGGCGAGGCTCCGGTCATCAACACCCCCGCAGGCGCCGAAGACGATCGCCGCCCGCGCCGTAATGCCCGTCCGGGTGCTCCTGGTGGCCGCGGCCGTCCGGGTAGCGACCGTGGCCCGCGTGACGGAGCAGATCAGCCCGCTGCCGCAGCCCCCACGGGTGACGCAGCCAAGCCCGCCGCCAAGCGCGTGGTCCGCAAGGTCCCCGCGGCTGGTGGTGAGGCCAAAGGAGAATAAACATGCTGCAACCCGCTCGTCGTAAATACCGCAAAGAGCAAAAGGGCCGCAACACGGGTGTTGCAACCCGAGGTGCCGCGGTGTCTTTCGGTGATTTCGGCCTCAAGGCCACCGAGCGCGGCCGTCTGACGGCCCGCCAGATCGAAGCGGCTCGCCGCGCGATTTCGCGTCACATCAAGCGCGGTGGTCGAATCTTCATCCGCGTGTTCCCGGATAAGCCCATCTCGCAAAAGCCCGCCGAAGTTCGGATGGGCAACGGCAAGGGCAACCCCGAGTACTACGTGGCTGAAATCCAGCCCGGTAAGGTGATCTACGAGGTCAATGGCGTGCCAGAAACTCTGGCCCGCGAGGCGTTCACGCTGGCTGCTGCCAAGCTGCCGCTGCGTTGCACCTTCGTGGCCCGCCAGGTTGGTACATGAGGAAGACACGATGAAAGTAACTGAACTCCGCGCCAAGGACGTCGCTGCCCTCGAAAAGGAAGTGACTGCCCTGCTCAAGGCCCACTTCGGCCTGCGCATGCAAAAGGCCACCCAGCAGCTGACCAACCACAGTCAGCTGGGCAAGACCCGCCGCGACATCGCGCGTGCCAAGACCATCCTGGCGCAAAAGAAGAAGGAGGCCACGAAATGACTGAGGCCCAAGTTCAAGTGACAAAGAACACTCGCACCCTCGTCGGTCGTGTGGTCAGCGACAAGCGCGCCAAGACGGTCACCGTCTTGGTCGAGCGTCGCGCTAAGCACGAGCTCTACGGCAAGATCGTGGCCCGCTCCCGCAAGTACCACGCCCACGACGAAAAGGGCGAGTACAAGAACGGTGACGTGGTTGAGATCAGCGAAGGCCGTCCGATCTCTAAGACCAAGAGCTGGGTTGTGACCCGCTTGGTCGAGAAGTCTGAGACCGTCTAAAAACCTTCGGCTGTCGCACGACTGCCGAACGAGCCGACACGCAGGGAAACCGGCGTGTCGGCTTTTTGCTTTTATCCCCGGAGAACGACATGATCAGTATTGGCGACAAGCTTCCTGCCGGTAGCCTGCAGGAGTTCATTGAAGTGGAAGGCGCAGGCTGCACGTTGGGGCCCAATGGCTTCGATATCGAGAAGGCGACCGCTGGAAAGTTGGTGGCTATCTTCGCTCTGCCTGGCGCCTTCACGCCGACCTGTTCGGCGAAGCATGTCCCTGGATTCGTCGAGACGGCAGAGGCGCTCAAAGCAGCTGGCGTCGATGAGATTTGGTGCGTATCAGTCAACGACGCATTCGTCATGGGCGCCTGGGGCCGTGATCAGAAGACTGCCGGCAAGGTGCGCATGATGGCTGACGGTAGCGCCCAGTTTGCCCAGGCCACTGGCCTGACATTGGACCTGACGGCCAAAGGTATGGGGCTGCGCTCGCAGCGCTATTCGATGCTCGTCAAGGACGGCGTGGTGAAGACGCTCAATGTCGAAGCACCGGGCAAGTTCGAGGTCAGTGACGCGGCGACGCTTCTGAGCCAGGCAAAGAGCGTCTGAGCTGGTGTGCATGCGCGGTCCGATGAGGCTGCTCTGGAAACTTTCTGCACGAACGCGTTGACGGGGCAACTAATGCCGATGCATAATGCGCAGCTTCGCCGAACGTCAGTGCACTCTGCTCCGCAGATGCCAATGCTGGCTTCGGATCCGCCCTCAACCGTTGGGCAGCACAGCGCCAGTCGCCAAGCTGTTTGACTTACGGGCCCAAGACTGACCGACGCGCAGTTCGCTGCTACTCGGGGCAAGTTGGGGACAGACATGATCCAAATGCAATCGCGGCTTGATGTCGCGGACAACACTGGTGCGAAGTCCGTTCAGTGCATCAAGGTGCTGGGCGGCTCCAAGCGCCGCTATGCGCACATTGGCGACATCATCAAGGTCAGCATCAAAGAAGCTGCGCCGCGTGGTCGCGTGAAGAAGGGCGAGGTCTACAGCGCCGTGGTGGTCCGTACCGCCAAGGGCGTTCGTCGCCAGGACGGCTCGCTCGTCAAGTTCGACGGCAATGCCGCCGTGCTGCTCAATGCCAAGCTGGAGCCGATCGGCACCCGCATCTTCGGCCCGGTGACGCGTGAACTGCGTACCGAGCGTTTTATGAAGATCGTGTCGTTGGCTCCTGAGGTGCTTTGAGCCCCCACTGTCTGAGGTAAGCCATGAACAAGATTCGAACCGGCGACCAGGTCATTGTGCTGACCGGCCGCGACAAAGGTAAGCGCGGCACAGTGTCCGCCCGCAGTGATGTCGACCACGTGTTGGTTGACGGCATCAATGTCGTCAAGAAGCACGTCAAGCCCAATCCCATGAAGGGCACCACCGGCGGCGTTGTCGATAAGACCATGCCTATCCATCAATCCAACGTGGCGATCTTCAACGCCGCTTCCGGCAAGGCTGATCGAGTGGGCGTCAAGCTCATCGACGGCAAGCGGGTGCGGGTGTTCAAGTCGACCGGCGAAGAGATCAAGGCTTAAGAGGTCAGACATGGCTCGTCTTCAAACGCATTACCGCGAAAAAATCGTGCCCGGCCTGGTCGAGAAATTCGGCTACAAGTCGGTCATGGAGGTGCCCCGCATCACCAAGATCACGCTCAACATGGGTGTGAGTGAGGCGGTCGCCGACAAGAAGGTCATGGATCACGCCGTCGGCGACCTGACCAAGATTGCAGGCCAAAAGCCTGTGGTCACGAAGTCAAAGAAGGCCATCGCTGGTTTCAAGATCCGTGACGCTGTGCCTATCGGCGCGATGGTTACTCTGCGTGGCGTCCAGATGTACGAATTTCTTGACCGCTTCGTGACGATCGCTTTGCCACGTGTTCGCGACTTCCGGGGCATCTCCGGTCGTTCGTTCGATGGCCGCGGCAACTACAACATCGGCGTCAAGGAGCAGATCATCTTCCCCGAGATCGAATACGACAAGGTAGATGCTCTGCGTGGTCTGAACATCAGCATCACGACTTCCGCCAAGACGGACGACGAAGCCAAGGCTCTCCTGGCTGCGTTCAAGTTTCCGTTCAAGAACTGAGGTGATCTGTGGCTAAAACCTCCATCAAGCAACGTGAACTGAAGCGCGAAGCACTCGTCGCCAAGTTTGCGAAGAAGTACGCAGACCTCAAGGCCATCATCAACGACAGCAAGAAGTCGGATGAAGAGCGTTATGCCGCTCGCCTCGAACTGCAGAAACTCCCCCGCAACGCCTACCCGACCCGTCTGCGCAATCGCTGCGAATTGACCGGTCGACCACGCGGCACTTTCCGCAAATTTGGGCTGGGCCGCAACAAGATTCGTGAACTGGCCTTCAAGGGCGACATCCCCGGTGTCGTCAAGGCCAGCTGGTAATCGGCCGATAGGAGTAATCGCAAATGAGCATGAGTGATCCCATCGCCGATATGCTGACCCGCATTCGTAATGCGCAGATCGTCGAGAAAACCAGCGTCGCAATGCCGTCGTCTAAGCTGAAAGTGGCGATTGCCAAGGTCCTGAAGGACGAAGGCTACATCGACGATTTCGCTGTGCGCGGTGAAGCCGCCCGTCCCGAGTTGGAAATCGCGCTTAAGTACTACGCTGGCCGTCCGGTCATCGAGCGTATCGAGCGTGTCAGCCGGCCCGGTCTGCGCATTTACAAAGGCCGTCACGATATTCCACAGGTCCAAAACGGCCTGGGCGTGGCGATCGTCACGACCCCGCAGGGCGTCATGACGGACCGTAAGGCGCGCGCTGCCGGTATCGGCGGCGAAGTGCTCTGCTACGTCGCCTAAGCGAAGGAGTAGGAACAATGTCCCGCGTTGGAAAAATGCCGGTCACCGTCCCGCAAGGCGTGGAAGTGACCGTCGGTGCTGAGTCGATCAGCGTCAAGGGCTTGCACGGCACGCTGGTGCGTACGTCAAACAAGCTTGTCACCGTCAAGAACGAAGCCGGCAAGCTGAGCTTCATGCCCGCCAACGAGTCGGCTGAAGCCGATGCGATGAGCGGCACGATGCGAGCACTGGTGGCAAACATGGTCAATGGCGTCGGCAAGGGTTTCGAGCGCAAGCTGAATCTTGTTGGCGTGGGTTTCCGTGCCCAGGCTCAAGGCCAGAAGCTCAATCTGCAGATCGGCTTTTCTCACCCTGTGGTGAAGGACATGCCGGCCGGCATCAAGGTCGAGTGCCCGACCCAGACCGAAATCATCATCAAGGGCGCTGACCGCCAGGTTGTTGGCCAGATCGCCGCTGAGGTTCGGGCCTTCCGTCCTCCTGAGCCCTACAAGGGCAAGGGAATCCGTTATTCGGATGAGAAGGTCTCCCTCAAAGAGACCAAGAAGAAGTAAGGAGCAGCGCCATGATGACCAAGAAAGAACAACGCCTGCGTCGTTCGCGCCAGACCCGCGTTCGCATTGCGATCCAGCGCGTGGCCCGTCTGACGGTGTTCCGCTCCAACCTGCACATCTACGCCCAAGTCGTCTCCGACGACGGCGGCAAGGTGCTGGCGGCTGCGTCCACATCCGAGAAGTCGGTGCGCGAGCAACTGGCGAGCGGCGGTGGCAATGTTGCTGCTGCCACGCTGGTTGGCAAGTTGATCGCCGAGAAGGCGAAGGCTGCCGGCGTCGAAAAGGTCGCTTTCGATCGCTCGGGTTTCGCCTATCACGGCCGTGTCAAGGCTTTGGCCGAAGCAGCCCGCGAAGCCGGTCTGCAGTTCTGACGCATCAAGGAATACGAAATGGCAAAGTTTCAACCCCGCGGCGCGCAGGCTGAAGCCAACGACGACGGCCTCAAGGAAAAGATGATTGCGGTCAACCGCGTCACCAAGGTGGTCAAGGGCGGCCGTACGCTGTCCTTCGCTGCTCTGACCGTTGTCGGCGACGGTGATGGTCGCATCGGCATGGGCAAGGGCAAGGCCAAGGAAGTGCCGGTTGCGGTGCAGAAGGCCATGGAAGCGGCTCGCCGCAATATGGTCAAGGTCAACCTGAAGAATGGCACCATCCATCACAACGTGGTGGGTGAGCATGGCGCAGCGCACGTCATCATGGCCCCGGCGCCTGCCGGTACTGGTGTCATTGCCGGTGGCCCGATGCGTGCGGTTTTCGAAGTAATGGGTGTGACCGACATCGTGACCAAGAGCCACGGTTCGACCAACCCATACAACATGGTCCGTGCCACGTTGGACGCGCTGAAGCGTTCAACCACGCCGGCCTCGGTCGCAGCCAAGCGCGGCAAGACGGTTGAAGAGATCTTCAACTGATCGCCACAGCGGAGCACAAGATGTCTGACAAAAAAACCGTGACGGTCAAGCTGGTGCGTAGCCCCATCGGCTGCCGCGCCTCGCACCGTGCCACCGTGGTCGGCCTGGGTCTGCGTCGGCTGAACAGCCAAAGCACCTTGGAAGACACGCCCGCCGTGCGCGGCATGATCAACAAGATCGCCTATCTGGTGCAGGTGCTTTAAGCACAGCTGCAAGAGGACAAGACGATGGAACTCAACACGATCAAGCCCGCAGAGGGCTCCAAGCACGCCAAGCGCCGGGTCGGCCGCGGCATTGGTTCGGGCCTGGGCAAGACTGCAGGTCGCGGCCACAAGGGACAAAAGTCTCGTGCCGGCGGCTACCACAAAGTTGGCTTTGAAGGCGGCCAGATGCCGCTTCAACGTCGCCTGCCCAAGCGCGGCTTCAAGTCGCTGACGCTCAAGTACAGCGTCGAGATCAACCTGTCGGACCTGCAGGGGCTGGCTGGTGAAGAGATTGACGTGTCGACGCTGAAGGCTGTCGGCCTGGTCCCGCACTTGGCCAAGTCGGTCAAGGTCATCCTGTCTGGCGTCATCGAGCGCAAAGTCACGCTGAAGGGCGTGAACGTCACGAAGGGCGCCAAGGCGGCCATCGAGGCGGCAGGCGGCTCGGTCGCTTAACTGACATAAGGAACTGATCCAGCGTGGCTACCAACGCGAATCAGCTGGCCAAGAGCGGCAAGTTCGGCGACCTTCGTCGTCGGCTTGTGTTCTTGTTGCTGGCCCTGGTTGTCTACCGGATCGGGGCCCACATCCCGGTTCCCGGCATCGACCCGGTCCAACTTCAGCAGTTCTTCAAGGATCAGGGTGGTGGCATCCTGGGCTTGCTCAACATGTTCTCGGGTGGTGCGATGTCGCGCTTTACCGTGTTCGCGTTGGGTATCACGCCTTATATCTCGGCTTCCATCGTGTTGCAGTTGATGACCTATGTGGTCCCGACGCTTGAGCAGCTGAAGAAGGAAGGTGAGGCGGGCAGGCGCAAGATCACCCAGTACACGCGTTATGCGACGTTAGGGCTGGCACTCTTTCAGAGTTTTTCTATCGCGATCGCGCTAGAAGGGTCGGCCGGGTTGGTGCTCGACCCTGGCTTCGGCTTCCGGCTGACGGCAGTCTCGAGCCTTGTTGCTGGCACGATGTTCCTGATGTGGTTGGGTGAACAGATTACTGAGCGGGGGTTGGGTAACGGCATCTCCATCCTGATCTTTGCCGGTATTGCCTCTGGCCTGCCAAGCGCCATTGGCGGTCTGTTTGAACTTGTGCGTACAGGTGCAATGGGTTACGGGGCCGCGCTGGTGGTGATCTCGTTGGTTGTGCTGGTGACCTATTTCGTCGTCTTTGTGGAACGTGGGCAGCGAAAGATCTTGGTGAACTACGCCAAGCGCCAGGTTGGCAACAAGGTCTACGGCGGTCAGTCGTCGCACCTGCCGCTGAAGCTGAACATGTCTGGCGTCATCCCGCCGATCTTCGCGTCCTCCATCATCTTGCTGCCGACGACGGTGGTGAGTTGGTTCGCAACCGGCGATGGTCTGCGTTGGTTGAAGGATCTGGCCAATGCAGTCAGTCCAGGGCAGCCGATTTATGTGCTGCTGTATGCCTCGGCCATCGTGTTCTTCTGCTTCTTCTACACGGCGCTGGTGTTCAACAGCCGCGAGACAGCAGATAACCTGAAGAAGAGTGGCGCGTTCATTCCTGGCATTCGTCCAGGTGAACAGACCGCTAGGCACATCGACAAGATCCTGTCGCGGCTCACTCTGGCTGGCGCGATCTACATCACGCTGGTTTGTCTGTTGCCCGAGTTTTTGACTTTGAAGTACAACGTTCCGTTTTACTTCGGTGGCACTTCCCTGTTGATCATCGTCGTCGTGACGATGGACTTCTGGGCGCAGGTACAAAGTTACGTCATGAGTCAGCAGTACGAATCACTGCTGAAGAAGGCCAGCTTCAAGCCCACCTGAGGGCGGGGAGCTGATCGTTTACCAAGATTGATTCCAGCGACCACACTCATGAACGTGCGGCATGGCGAAAGATTACGTCATTAAATGCAGGGCGAGGTTCTTGAGAACCTCCCCAATGCAAGGTTCAGGGTGAAGTTGGAGAACGGGCATGTTGTGCTCGGTCACGTCTCCGCCAGGATACGGATGCATCACATCCGAAGGCTTCCTGGCGACAAAGTGACCGTCGAACTGACGCCCAAAGATTTAAGTCGTGCTCGCATCGTATTCCGGGCGAAGTGAGCTGTTTGAACCCCCGGATTGCGTGTGAGCGCAGAAGAAGTTAGGCCAAGGAGCAGACCATGAAAGTTTCGGCATCCGTGAAGCAGATGTGCCGCAATTGCAAGATCATCCGCCGCAAGGGTGTGGTGCGCGTGATCTGTACAGACCCGCGCCACAAGCAGCGCCAGGGCTAAGCCCCGAGCGCTCACGACAGGACTAGAGGACAACCATGGCACGTATTGCTGGTATCAACATTCCGCCGCAAAAGCACACTGAGATCGGTCTGACCTCGATCTACGGCATTGGCCGTACGACCGCCCAGAAGATCTGCGCGACCTGCGGTATTCCGTTCGACAAGAAGGTCAAGGACTTGAACGACTCCGATCTCGAAAAGATCCGTGATGTCGTTAACCAGATGACCATCGAAGGCGATCTGCGCCGTGAGCAGTCCATCAACATCAAGCGATTGATGGACCTCGGGTGCTACCGCGGTTTCCGTCATCGCCGTGGTCTGCCGATGCGCGGTCAACGCACCCGTACGAATGCCCGTACCCGCAAGGGTCCGCGCAAGTCGGCTGCGACCGGCAAGAAGTAAGCTGCCCGAACTGAAAGAAGGTCAATATGGCAAAGGCTCCCAACAATTCGGCGGCTCAGCGCGTTCGCAAGAAGGTCCGCAAGAACGTCGCTGACGGTATTGCGCACGTCCACGCGTCGTTCAACAACACGATCATCACTATCACCGACCGTCAGGGCGGCGCCTTGTCCTGGGCTTCCTCGGGCGGGCAAGGTTTCAAGGGTTCTCGGAAGTCGACGCCCTTCGCAGCCCAGGTGGCAGCTGAGGTCGCTGGGCGCGCTGCTCAAGAGCAGGGCATCAAGAACCTCGACGTCAGGATCAAGGGCCCCGGCCCGGGTCGCGAGTCTTCGGTTCGCGCCTTGGCGGCACTAGGCATTCGCATCAACTCGATCTCTGATGTGACGCCGGTGCCGCACAACGGCTGCCGTCCGCAGAAGCGTCGCCGCATTTGATTCCCGCGCACCTTTCGGTGACAGGGATATTGCAGATTCGAACGACAGTGCGATAATCGCGCGCTTTCCCGGAGCCGGCGGGCACGTATGTGCTGCGCCGGCTTCAGTCTTGAGTCGGCCCTTCGGGGGGCCCCTCACAAGCCCACCGTCCAAGCCCATAAAAACACCGGCTGGACTCGCGTCATTCACCTCGGAGTTCGAGGTCTGGCGTCAGATTGAATAAGGACACGCAAAGTGGCACGTTACCTCGGCCCCACGGGCAAACTTTCCCGCCGTGAAGGCACCGACCTCTATCTGAAGAGCGCCCGCCGCGCCATCAGCGACAAGGTCAAGTTCGACAGCAAGCCCGGCCAGCACGGCCGCACTTCCGGTCAGCGCACCTCAGACTTCGGTCTGCAGCTGCGCGAGAAGCAGAAGGTCAAGCGCATGTACGGCGTCCTGGAGCGTCAGTTCCGCCGCTACTTCGCTGAAGCCGAGCGTCGCAAGGGCTCGACCGGCGTGAACCTGCTGCAGCTGCTGGAATCGCGTCTGGACAACGTCGTCTATCGCATGGGCTTCGGCTCGACCCGCGCAGAAGCCCGCCAGCTGGTTTCGCACAAGGGTGTCACGGTGAACGGCGAAGTCGTCAACATCGGTTCCTACATGGTCAAGGCTGGCGACGCCGTTGCCGTGCGCGACAAGGCCAAGAAGCAGTTGCGCGTGACCGAGTCGTTCAAGCTCGCCGACTCCATCGGCCTGCCAGCCTGGGTGACGGTTGACGGCACCAAGCTCGAAGGCGTGTTCAAGAAGGCACCGGACCGCGACGAGTTCGGCGCTGAGATCAATGAATCGCTGATCGTTGAGTTGTACTCGCGTTAATGTTTTCCCCCGCCGACCACGCTCGCAAGAGCGCGGTCGGCGTTTCCTCGTCCGGGTTTCCGTCTCATCGGGGCCCTTCGATGGCTCAACCCGGCTGGTCCTCAGCCTTATCGGTGTAACGAACCGAGGGTATTGAAAGAAAGACCTCATGCAAACCAACTTGCTCAAACCCAAGTCCATCAACGTGGAGCCCCTGGGCGGTCATCGCGCCAAGGTCACCCTGGAGCCGTTCGAACGCGGCTACGGTCACACGCTGGGCAATGCCCTGCGCCGTGTGCTGCTCTCGTCGATGGTGGGTTATGCGCCGACGGAGGTGACGATCGCCGGCGTGCTGCACGAGTACTCGGCCATCGACGGCGTGCAAGAGGACGTGGTTCACATCATGTTGAACCTCAAGGGCGTCGTCTTCCGCCTGCACAACCGAGAAGAAGTGACCCTCGTCCTGCGCAAGGAAGGCGAAGGCCCCGTCACCGCGGCCGACATCCAGACCCCGCACGACGTCGAGATCATCAATCCCGAGCACGTCATTGCCCATCTGTCGCAAGGCGGCAAGCTGGACATGCAGATCAAGGTCGAAAAGGGCCGTGGCTATGTCCCCGGCACGATGCGCCGCTTCGGTGACGAGCCGACCAAGAGCATCGGCCGCATCGTCCTCGACGCCTCGTTCGCACCGGTGCGTCGCGTTAGCTACGCCGTCGAGAACGCCCGCGTCGAGCAGCGCACCGACCTGGACAAGCTGGTCATGGAAATCGAAACCAACGGCGCCATCTCGCCCGAGGAAGCGATCCGTGCGTCGGCCAAGATCCTGGTCGAGCAGCTCGCCGTGTTCGCGCAACTGCAAGGTACTGACCTGGTCGACGCCTTCGACGCGCCGGCCCAGCGTTCCAGCAGCTTCGACCCGATCCTGCTGCGCCCGGTCGACGAGCTCGAGCTCACCGTGCGTTCGGCCAACTGCCTGAAGGCCGAAAACATCTACTACATCGGCGACCTGATCCAGCGCACCGAGACCGAGCTGCTGAAGACCCCGAATCTGGGTCGGAAGTCGCTCAACGAAATCAAGGAAGTGCTGGCTTCGCGCGGCCTAACGCTGGGCGCACGCCTTGAGAACTGGCCTCCGCAGGGCCTCGACAAGCGGTAATCCGCT
>NZ_JANOCG010000404.1:0-3971 GCF_031412075.1 Rhizobacter sp. | reverse complement strand
GGCGCGCAAGCACCAAGGGCTTTTTCACGTGTGGTTGCTGCTCGCGGATCGGTCACCGGAGCAAATCCCCCAGGCCATGTCGGTCAAGGCCGGTGCGTAGACTCAAATGGCATGGTCGGGCGCGTGCCCGTCTGCCATGTCAGCGAGGCGTCATGAACACTCTGAATCTGTCTGCGTTGCTCAGCGCATGCCTGGTGTCTGCCTGCACTTCGTATGGGCCCAGCTCACTCGCGCCGGGCACCGGTGTGGAGGCGGCCACGCGAGCGATGGGTGCTCCCACGGGAGACTCTGTCTTGCCGGGTGGCGGACGCCGACTGGAGTTCGCACGCGGCCCCTACGGCAAGCACACCTACATGCTCGACTTCGACGGCCAGGGTCGCCTGCTGCGCTGGGAGCAGGTGCTGGTCGAAGCGCGCTTCAATGAGATTCGCAGCGGCATGGACGCCGCCGAGGTGAGGGCGCAGTTGGGCCGTGCGTCGGACCAGTACGTCGTGGGTTGGCATGAAAAACAAACTGTCTGGGCCTACCGCTACGAATCCCCGTTCTGCCAGTGGTTCCAGGTCGGCATCAATGGGCAAGGCAAAGTGGTGGACACTGCCTACGGCCCCGACCCGGTCTGCGAGCCTGGCAAGGCTGACGTTCTCTAGCCCTCCCGACACCACCGATGACCATCACCCTCTACGGCATTGCCAACTGCGACACCGTCAAAAAAGCGCGCGCCTGGCTCGCTGAACAACAGGCCGACGTGACCTGGCATGACTTCAAGAAGCAGGGTGTGCCCGAGCTGCAGCTGGACCGCTGGCTCACGGCTGTGGGTTGGGACAAGCTCGTCAATCGCCAAGGCACCACCTGGCGCAAGCTGCCTGACGACGACAAGGCGGCGGTGGTTGATGCCGCTTCGGCCCGCGCGCTGATGCTCACTCAACACAGCGTCATCAAACGCCCCGTGGTGGAGTGGCCCAATGGCCAGGTCACCGTGGGCTTTTCGGAGGCGCTGTTCGCGCAGTACCTGGGCTGAGCTTCAGCCCGGCACCTTCAGCTCGAAGCCCGCTTCGGCCGCTGGCTGGCCGTTGATCAGCAGCTGTATTCGGTGCGCACCTGCGTGATATCGACGCGTGGTGATGGGCTTGAGCGAATGCTTTTTCAGCAGCTCTCGCGCTTCACCGGCGTCCAGTTCGAGCACCCAGCCCTTGAACACCTTGGCCGAGGTGTCGCCGCTTGCCTTGACGTGGTGGACGGCGTAGTCGATCGCAAGCCGCTGCGCGCTCTTCGCCGTGGAGCGAATGTTGATCTGCAGTTGCAGCGAGTCGCCCACCTGGGCCCGGCTTGACGACAACGCCAGCGCCGCGCGGCCTTTGAAGCGTTCGCCCACGCCCCAGGCGCTCATCACGCCGGCATGCCCACGCTTCACCAGCGTGCGGCTTGCGTGCCTGAGCAGCGCCTGCCGTGGGGCCGGTGCGCCGGGCAGGTGCTCGTGCAGCCAGGCTTCGACAATGTGCGGGTGGTCTTTCGCGATGTCGTTCAGGTGGTTGGCCACGCTGCGTCGCACATAGGGGCTGGCGTCGTCCATCAGCTTGCGCAACAAGGGCAGGGTGGGCGAGGGGTCGTCGACCAGCGGCTTGAGCACCATGCCCCAGGGCAGGCGCGGGCGGCTGCCTTCGCTCACCAGACGGCGAACATGCGGGCTCGCGTCGTCGGCCCAGGCGTGCAAGGCTGCGAAGCTGAGCTCGGGCTCGCGCAGGATGAAAGGGCGGATGGCCCACTCTGCGGTGAAGCGTTGCGTCATCGCGTGCAAGGCCCGCAGCGCGCGCGGTGTGTCGGCGTGGCCGTGGCGCGCCACGTATTCGGTGAGCGGCCACACGGCCCAGCCGGCCAGGCCATCGTCTCTGGCACCGGTCGGGCCGTCGAGGGTTTCATCGACCAGCGTGTCGATGCTGGCGAGCGCTGTTTCCATCAGGTCAGCAGCCGCATTGAAGTCGCCTGGCAGCGTGCTCTCCAGCGCAGCGCAGAGGTGCCACGAGCGCGCTTTCAGCTCCAGCGTGTCGAGGCCAGCGTTGGCCAGCGACGTGAAGCGCTTGCCGTTGAACTCGGGCGAGGCGCGCTGCAGGTGACGGCCGATGTCGGCCACCACCTGCGCGTTCAGCAGGTTCTTGAACGGCTCCGCCATCGCGCCTCAGGCCGCGAGCAGCTGCCGCAGCACGAAGGGCAAGATGCCACCGTGCTTGTAGTAGTCGACCTCGATCGGCGTGTCGATGCGCAGCGTCACGCGCACATTGCGCGTGCCGCCGTCCAGGTCGTGAATCACGAGCGTCGCGTCTTGCTGGTGCTTGAGCTCGGTGCCCAGCAGCACATCGAAAGTCTCGTCGCCGGTGATGCCCAGCGTCTGCCACGAATCCGTGCCCTTGAACTGCAGCGGCAACACGCCCATGCCCACCAGGTTGGCGCGGTGGATGCGTTCGTAGCTGCGTGCGACCACCGCCTTGATGCCGAGCAGGGCCGTGCCCTTGGCCGCCCAGTCGCGCGACGAACCCGTGCCGTACTCCTCACCCGCAAAGATGATGGTCGGCGTCTTGGCCGCCATGTACTTCATGGCGGCGTCGTAGATGAACATCTTCTCGTTGCCAGGCTGGAACAAGGTCACGCCGCCTTCTTCGCGGCTGCCGTCGGCGCCGGCGGGAATCATCAGGCTCTTGATGCGCACGTTGGCGAAGGTGCCGCGCCCCATCACGTCGTGGTTGCCACGGCGTGAGCCGTAGGAGTTGAAGTCGGCCATCTGCACCTGGTGCTCTTTGAGCCACTGGCCGGCGGGCGACTGCTCCTTGATCGAGCCGGCCGGCGAGATGTGGTCGGTGGTGATCGAGTCGCCGAAGAGCGCCATCGCGCGCGCACCCTTCACGCCCGAGTCGGCGAGCCCGGGCTCCATGTGGAAGTTGTCGAAGAAGGGCGGCTTGGCGATGTAGGTGCTCTTGGGCCAGGTGTAGGTTTCGCCCTTCACGCCCTCGATGTTTTCCCACAGCTTGCCCGGCTTGGTTTTCACCTGCGCATAGTTGGCACGGAAGGCCGGGCCGTTCATCGCGAACTTCATCAGCTTGTAGATCTCGTCGCTGCTCGGCCAGATGTCGCCCAGGTAGATGTCGCGGCCGTTGTGGCCCTTGCCAACCGGCTCGGTCATCAAGTCCTTGTTGGCATTGCCGGCGATGGCGTAGGCCACCACCAGCGGCGGCGAAGCCAGGAAGTTGGCCTTCAGGTTCGGGTGGATGCGCGCTTCGAAATTGCGGTTGCCCGACAGCACGGCCGCGCAGATGAGGTCGTTCTTGGTGATCACCTCGTTCAGCTCGGCGGTGAGGTCACCCGCGTTGCCGATGCAGGTGGTGCAGCCGTAGCCGGCGAGGTTGAAACCGAGCTTGTCGAGGTAAGGCGAGAGGCCGGCCTTGTCGAGGTATTCGGTGACCACACGCGAGCCGGGTGCGAGCGAGGTCTTGATGTGGGGTGCCACCTTCAGGCCCAGCTCCACCGCCTTCTTGGCCAAGAGGCCGGCGGCCAGCAGCACGGCCGGGTTCGAGGTGTTGGTGCACGAGGTGATGGCGGCGATCAGCACATCGCCGTTTTTCACCTCCAGGCCACTGGCGGTTTTGAAGACCTGGTGCAGCTTCTCGGCTGGCTGGTTGAAGCCATTGGCCGCCGTGGGCTTGCTGAAAAGTTCGGTGAACTCGCTGCGCATCTTGCCCAGCTCGATGCGGTCTTGCGGGCGCTTGGGGCCGGCGAGCGAAGGGGTCACGGTGCTCAGGTCGAGCGAAACTTCTTTCGAAAAATGGATGTCGCCCGATTTGGGCACGCCAAACATCTTCTGCGCCTTGAAGTAGCTCTCGAAGGCTTCGATCTCGGTCTTGGTGCGGCCGGTGCCCACGAAGTACTCAATGGTCTTTTCGTCGACCGGAAAGAAGCCCATGGTCGCGCCGTATTCGGGCGCC
>NZ_JANOCG010000403.1:0-3648 GCF_031412075.1 Rhizobacter sp. | reverse complement strand
CCCGAGCAGCAGGCGCGCAACCGCAAGCTGCGCCAGGCCATCTCGATCGCGCTCGACTGGGAGGAATACTCAAAGGTCTTCCCGAAGAAAGCGGGCGAGACGGCGATGGGGCCTCTGCCTGATGGCATCTTCGGCTCACGGCATGGCACGCTGGAAGGCGTGAACCCGGTGACGCACCAAGTGGTCGACAGCAAGATCGTGCGCCGCTCCATCGCCGATGCGAAGCGGCTCATGGCCGAAGCCGGTTATCCGAGCGGGCGTGACGAAAAGACCGGCCGCCCGCTGGTCATCAACTACGACTACTACGCGCCTCCCACGCCTGAGCGCAAACCCGAAATCGACTGGGTGGTGCGCCAGTTCGCCAAAATCGACATCCAGCTCGAAGTGCGCGCCACCGATAACAGCCAGTTCCAGGACAAGATTCGCAAAGGCAAGTACCAGGTGTTCTGGCTGGGCTGGTTGGCCGATTACCCGGATGCCGAGAACTTTCTCTTTCTCCTTTACGGCCCCAACGGCAAGACACGGGCCGACGGCGAGAACACCGCCAACTACGAAAACCCGGCTTACGACAAGCTCTTCACCAAGATGAAGTTGCTCGACGACGGCCCGCAGAAGCAAGCCGTGATCGACGAGATGGTCAAGATCACGCAGGACGACGCGCCCTGGTCGTTTGGCTACTTCCCGTATTCGTCTGCGGCGGCGCAGGGCTGGGTCTACAACTCCAAGCCGGCGGTGCTGATCAGAGACCATGGGCGTTACCTGCGCATCGACAGCGAGCAACGCGTGAAGAGCCTTCGCGAATGGAATCAGCCACTCTGGTGGCCGGTGATCCTGGCGGTGATCGCCGTGCTCGCTGCGCTGCTGCCGGCGCGCGCCATGCTCCGCCGCCGCGAGCGCACCAATGCGCGCGGCGAAGTGCTGGCCTGACGATGACCTGACGAATACAGCCGACCGATGCTTTCCTACGTCTTTCGCCGCCTCATCTACGGGGCACTGGTGTTGCTGGGTGTGAACCTGGCGACCTTCTTCCTCTTCTTCACCGTCAACACGCCCGACGACATGGCGCGGCTGAACATCGGCGGCAAGCGCGTCACGCCGGAGGCCATCGTCAAGTGGAAGTCAGAGCGTGGCTACGACAAGCCGCTGTACCTTAACGACGCCAAGCAGGGCAGGGAGCGGTTGACCGAAACCATTTTCTGGGAGCGTTCGGTGTCGCTGTTCACGCTGGACTTCGGCCGTGCAGACGGTGAAAGCGCCGGCAACATCGGCCATGAGGTGAGCAGCCGCATGTGGGTCAGCATCCAGTTTGCGCTGCCGCTTTTTATCTTGCAGGTGATCGCGAGCACGGCGTTTGCGCTGCTGCTGGTGATGTTTCGCAACACGCGGCTCGACTTCTGGGGCGTGGTGAGTTGTGTGGTGATGCTGTCGATCTCCAGCTTCTTCTACATCATCGTCGGCCAGGTGCTCTTCTCGCGCGTGCTCAAGCTGGCACCCATCTCGGGCTATGAGCCGGGGCTCGATGCGGTCAAGTTCCTGATCTTGCCGATTGTCTTGTCGCTGATCGCGCGGCTGGGTACCGAGGCGCGTCTGTACCGGGCCATGTTCCTCGAAGAAATCGGCCGCGACTACGTTCGCACTGCGCGTGCCAAGGGCCTGGCCGAGATGGTGGTGCTGTTCCGCCACGTGTTGCGCAACGCGCTCATTCCCATCATCACCAGCGCGGGCGCTTACCTGCCTTATGTGTTCATGGGCAGTCTGGTTTTCGAAAGTTTCTTTGGTCTGCCGGGGCTCGGTGCGTACGTGATCGAGGCCATCGGCAAACAAGACTTTGCGATTGTTCGCACCATGGTGTTCGTGGGCTCCTTGCTCTACATCGCCACCTACATCGCGATCGACGTGGCCTACACCTGGGCCGACCCCCGGATCCGGCTGGCATGAGGAACGAGAAGTGATGCCGAAGTTTGTATTCCTCTGGACAGACGTTTCCATCTGGGTGCTTGTGGCCGGCATGGTGGGCTACGGGGTTTTCGTGTCGCGCAAGCCAGGCCTCGCGCGCAACTGGCGCCGTGTGTTCACCGACCCGGCCGCGATGGCCTCATTTGTGGTTCTGTTGTTGTGCCTGGTGATCACCTTGCTCGACAGCGTTCACTACCGACGTGCGCTGCCCCCCGCGCCGGGTGTGGTCAACACCAGCGTGGCTTACGACGTGCGAACGATCTCGGTGCTCGACACGCTGTTGTCGCGCCTGGTCGAGTCGCGCGAGCCTTCGTACTCCCGACCCTTGTCCTACGTCGGGTTTTTCAAGGAATCGGTCGAGGTCCAAGGCAAGCTGACCCGCGAGCCGCCGCGACTGGCATTTGGCGGTGCGCACCTGACCGACCCCGCCACGCAGTGGGTGGGTGATTTGATCAAGCGCAGTGTGATGGGCTTGGTGTTGGGATTGCTTGTCACGGCCGGCCTCAGCGCATTGCTGGTCGCTGTGATCGCGCGACGCCGTGCCGAGTCCTGGGCCGTCACGGCGCGCAGCGTCTTGAAAGGCGAGAGCGACATTCCCTGGCACGCCGCGCTCTGGGCGGTAATGTCGATCGGCGTTCTCGCCGGGCCGACCATTGCGCTCATGAGCCACTACCACGTGTTCGGCACCGACCGCACCGGCAACGACGTGCTGTACCAGGCGCTCAAGAGCATTCGCACCGCCTTCGTGATCGGCACGCTCGCCACCGTGGCCACCTTGCCGCTGGCCGTGGTGCTGGGCATCATGGCCGGCTACTTCAAGGGCTGGGTCGATGAAGTCATCCAGTACCTCTACACCGTGTTGTCTTCGGTTCCCAACGTGCTGCTCATCGCGGCCTGCGTGCTCATGGTGCAGGTGTTTCTCGACAAACACCCCGAACTGTTCGAGACCGGCGCCGAGCGCGCCGACCTGAAGCTTTTCTTGTTGTGTGTGGTGCTCGGCCTCACCGGCTGGGCTGGGCTGTGCCGTCTGCTGCGCGGAGAAACACTCAAGCTGCGTGAACTTGAATTCGTGCAGGCCGCCAACGCATTCGGCGTCAGCAACACGCGCATCATGGTGCGGCACATCTTCCCGAATGCGGCACACCTGATGCTCATCGTCACCGTGCTCGAATTCTCCGCGCTGATCTTGTATGAAGCGGTGCTGTCGTACGTGGGCGTGGGGGTCGACCCGTCGATGAACAGCTTCGGCGGCATGATCAACCTCGCCCGCAATGAGATGAGCCTTGACCCGGTGGTGTGGTGGTCGTTCGCCGCCGCCTTCGGCTTCATGGTGACCCTCGTGCTCGCGGCCAACCTGTTTGCCGATGGCGTGCGCGACGCCTTCGACCCGCGCGCCAGCAACTACCGCGTGCGCCTGAAGCGCAAAGCTGCCTGAGGCCGCCATGCTGAAGATCGACGAACTGAAGGTGGCGCTCGACGCCGACTCTGGCTTGGTCAAGGCCATCGATGGCTTGTCCTTGTCCATCAAACGCGGCGAGACCTTTGCACTCGTTGGTGAATCGGGTTGCGGCAAGAGCATGACGGCGCTGGCTCTCATGCGCTTGTTGCCCGAGAGCGGCGAGATCACCCACGGCAACGTGACCCTCGAAGGCCAAGACGTGCTGGCCCTGCCCGAATCGCAGATGCGCGCGG
>NZ_JANOCG010000402.1:0-14009 GCF_031412075.1 Rhizobacter sp. | reverse complement strand
CCGTGGGCGCGCAGGTGGTGTACGGCATCGTGGGCCTGAAGACGCATGCCAAGCTGCTGCTGGTGACGCGGCGCGAAGACGGCAGGCTCAGGCGCTACGGCCACCTTTCAACCGGCAACTACAACCCGAAGACGGCGCGGCTCTACACCGACGTGGGCTACCTCACCGCCGACTCCGACCTCACCTCGGACGCCGATGCCGTGTTCCAGCAGCTTGCGAGCCTGGGCAAGACACGCGCGTTGCGCCAGCTGCTGCAGGCACCGTTCACGCTGCACAAGCAGATGCTCAAGCACGTGGAGCTGGTGACGGAAGCGGCGCGCGCTGGCAAACCGGCGCGGATTGTGGCCAAGGTGAATGCACTGACCGACGTCCCGCTGATCGACGCGCTCATCACCGCGGGCCAGGCCGGCGCCGACATCGACCTCATCGTGCGTGGCGCCTGCATGCTGCCGCCGGGCATCGCCGGGCTCACTGACCGCATCCGTGTGCGCTCGGTGGTGGGCCGGCTGCTCGAACATTCACGCGTGCTGTACTTCCGCTGGGGTTCGAGCGAAGACGACGAAGCGCTGTTCATGTCGAGCGCCGACTGGATGAGCCGCAACATGTTTCGCCGCATCGAGGTGGCCTGGCCAGTGCGGGATGCGAAGCTGCGTCAACGTGTGATCGACGAATGCCTGGTGCCTTATCTGCACGACAAACAAGACGCCTGGGATCTGCGGGCCGACGGCAGCTATGTGCGCGTGGCCGCCGAGGGCCCGAGTGCCCAGCAGGCGCTGATGCGGCGCTACCTCGCATGAGAGCCGCCTGATGGACCTGATCCTCTTGCGCCATGCCGAAGCCCACTTGCTGCGCGAGGGCCAGACCGATCTCGAACGTGCGCTCACGCCCAAGGGCGAGCGCCAAGCGCAGCGCATGGCCGAGTGGCTGAACCATCGTCTGGCGCATTCCACACGCATCTTGGTCAGCCCGGCCTTGCGCACGCAACAAACTGCCAAGGCGCTCGACCGGCATTTCAAGACCGTGCAGTTGCTGGCTCCCGAAGCCTCGGTGACGGCGCTGCTCAGCGTGACACGCTGGCCCGAGGCCAACGAGCCGGTGCTGGTGATCGGGCATCAGCCCACGCTGGGCCAGGTGGCGGCCTTGCTGCTGGGCCAGACGGCCCAGGACTGGGTGATCAAGAAGGGTGCTGTCTGGTGGCTGCGCAGCCGCGAGCGCGAAGAAGGCAACCAGGTGGTGTTGCAGGCGGTGCAGTCGCCCGACTGCCTGTGAGCGTTCGCCGAGGTCTCAGGCCTTGAGCTGCAGGCGCAGCACGCCGCTGCGCTCCCAGGCCGTCACCTCTTCGTTCAACAAAAACACGGTGCGCGGGTGCGCGTCGGCCCAGGCGCCGGGGAAAGACAGTTGAGCCTGCGGGCCTTGCCGGCGCAGGCGCAAGACCTGCGCATCCACATCGCTGCGCGCGTGGCATTTGATGATGGCCAGGCGCAGGCACAGCGCCTGCCACGCAAAGGTTTCTTGCGCGAGCTGCGCTTCCATCTTGCGCAGGCCGCCACGTTGCGCGAGCACGAGGTCGGCCAGGCGGCGCTGCTGCGATTGGGAGAAGCCGGCGGCATCCACGTGGCCCAGCAGGTAGGCGCTGTGGCGGTGGTGGTCATGGTGCGACACCATCATGCCGATCTCGTGCAGGGCGGCGGCCCAGCCCAGCTCGCGCACCAGCACGGCGTCGGCCTGGGGCGCCACGCTGGCGTACAAGGTCTCGGCCACCGAGGCCACACGCCGCGCATGCGTCACGTCGGCCTCGAAGCGGCGTTGCAGCTCGGCCACCGACGCGTCGCGCACGTCGTGGGCGTGTGCGCCGTCATGCGCCTCGGCGTTGAGGCGTTCGTCGAGGTCGAAGATCACGCCCTGGCGCAGCGCGCCGCGCGCGGGCTGCAGCGCTTCGATGCCGAAGTGCGTGGCCAGCGTGTAGAGAATGGACAGCCCGCCTCCGATCACAGCTCGGCGGTCGTCTTTCAGCCCGGGCAGTTTGAGGCGGTCGACCTGACCGGCGCGCAGGCATTGGTCCATGCACCAGCGCAGGCCCTCGGGGGTGATCACACCATCGCTGATGTGGTTGGCTGCGAGCAGCTGCGACACCGCGCCGGCCGTGCCCGAGGAGCCGAGCGCCTCGCGCCAGTGGTGAGCCGCAAAAGGGGCGAGCGCTTCTTCGAGCTCGGCACCGGCGGCCACCTGGGCGGCGCGGAAGGCACTTTCGGTGAATCGGCCGTCGCCGAAATAGCGCATCGACAGGCTCACGCTGCCGACCTGGAACGATTCGGCACGCAGCGGCGTGCGGCCCTGGCCGAGGATCATCTCGGTGGAGCGACCGCCGATGTCGACCACCAGCCGCATCTCGTCTGACGGCTGCAAACGCGCCACCCCGGCAAAGATGAGGCGCGCTTCTTCTCGGCCCGAAATCACCTCGATGGGGTAGCCGAGCGCGGTTTGCGCACGTGCGAGAAAGGCGTTGCGGTTTTGCGCTTCGCGCAGTGTCTGGGTGGCGACCGCGCGCACCTGCGTCGGCGCGTAGCCTTCGAGTCGCTGCGCAAAGCGGCGCAGGCAGGCCAGGCCGCGCTGCATGGCGTCTTCGGTCAGCAGGCCCTGGCCGTCGAGGCCGGCGCCCAGGCGCACGGTTTCTTTCAAATAATCGATGCGCTTGTAGCGGCCGGGGCTCAGCTGGCCGATCTCGAGCCGGAAGCTGTTGGAGCCCATGTCGATGGCGGCCAGGTGGTCGGGCCAGCGCAGGGTGTCGGGGGAGAAAGGCATTGCACTGATTGTCCGGGCTTTTTATGACCCGCCCTTGATGCGCGTGGGGTCTGTGCAAGAAAACCGGGGCCTTCCTAGAATCCCGACGCCTTCAACCCCACCCCTTTAGGAGACGCCGACATGCTTCGCAATGACGTGGACAGCCTGACCCCCAGCCGCGACTTCAGTCGCCGTGCGTTTGTGCAGACCGCTGTGGGCAGCGGCTTTGCCGCCGCCGTGCTGCCGGTCAGCGCCCAGACCATCAAGACCGACACTGCCGGTCTCACCGCGGGGGAAGTCACCATTTCGGTCGGCGACTTCAAGATGCCGGCCTACCGCGCCGCTCCTGCAGGCAAGACCGGCTTGCCGGTGGTGCTGGTCATCTCCGAGATCTTCGGTGTGCACGAACACATTGCCGATGTGGCACGGCGTTTTGCCAAGCTGGGCTACCTGGCGATTGCGCCGGAGCTCTTCATCCGCCAGGGCGACGCCAAGTCGTACACCGAGATCGCCAAGCTGATGAGCGACGTGATCGGCAAGGTGCCCGACGAGCAGGTGATGCGCGACCTCGACGCCACCGTGGCCTGGGCCAAGGGCAATGACGGCGACACCACCAAGCTCGGCATCACCGGCTTTTGCTGGGGCGGGCGCATCACCTGGCTCTACACCGCCCACAACCCTGGCGTGAAGGCCGGTGTGGCCTGGTACGGCCGGCTGGTGGGCAACAGCACGCCGCTCACACCCGCGCACCCGGTGGAACTGACGGCCAAGCTCAATGGCCCGGTGCTGGGCCTCTATGGCGGCGCCGACAGCGGCATCCCTGTGGACACCGTCGACAAGATGAAAACCGCCTTGAGCAGCGGCAGTGCAGCGGCCAAGAAATCGGAGTTCGTGGTCTACCCCGACACGCCGCACGCTTTCCATGCCGACTATCGGCCCAGCTACCGCAAGGAAGCGGCCGATGACGGCTGGAAGCGCGCAACCGCCTGGTTCAAGGCCAACGGCGTGGCCTGACGCGCTAAGCTTCGGCCCTTGTCGGCCTTTGTGGAAAAGAAGCCGCGCGCATTGCGCGGCTTTTTTGTGCCTCTGCTCCCATGACCCTTCTGTACATCATCGTGGCCACCTTTGCCGGCGGCTTGTTGTCGGTGCTGATCGCCGCCAGCCTCACCGTCAAGGTGCTCGGCCGGGTGGTGCAGCACCTGGTGAGCCTGTCGGCCGGCGTGCTGCTGGCCACCGCCTTGCTCAACGTGCTGCCCGAGGCCTTCGAGAGCAAGGCCAGCCCGCAGGCGCTGTTCGCCACGCTGCTGGCGGGGCTGATCTTTTTCTTTTTGCTGGAAAAGGCCGAGCTGTACCGCCACAGCCACCACCACCAGGGTGACGGCCACCACCATCACCATCACTTCGACCAGCAGCAAGCCGGCCGAGGCGGCTGGAGCGTGCTGATGGGCGACAGCATCCACAACTTCTGCGACGGCGTGATCATCGCGGCCGCGTTCTTGACCGACTTCCACCTCGGATTGGTGACCTCGCTGGCCATCATCGCGCACGAGATTCCGCAGGAGGTGGGCGACTACATCGTGCTGCTCAACGCCGGCTTTTCGCGCCGCAAGGCGCTGTTCTACAACGCGATGTCAGGCCTCGCCGCAGTGGCAGGCGGGGTGCTGGGCTACTTCATCGTGGGGCCGTGGGTGGAGCTGTTTCCCTACCTGCTGGTGGTGGCGGCCAGCAGCTTCATCTATGTGGCGGTGGCTGACCTCATCCCGCAGCTGCAGCACCGCCTCTCGATAAAAGACACGCTGGCCCAGCTCGCGTGGCTGGCGGTGGGCATGCTGATCATCGTGGGTGTGGTGCAAGTGGTGCATGGGCACTGAAACCTGCTGGCGGCAATACTGTTTGTTTGACACCGTTCGCCCTGAGCCTGTCGAAGGGTGCGCACAGCACAGCGCTGGCTTCGACAGGCTCAGCCCGAACGGAATCGGAAACGAGCCCGTTCAAGCCAGCAGCGTCATGGCTAGCGAACCACCAACACCGGCACCTTGGTGTGTGTCAGCACCTTCTGAGTCTCGCTGCCGAGCAGCAACGCAGTGACACCGCGCCGGCCGTGTGAGGCCATGACGATCAGGTCGCACTCGTGGCGCCGGGCGTGTTCGATCACCGCCTCCCAGGGGTGCAGCGCTTCCACCGTGTGGGCTTCGCATTGCAGGCCCATGCGCTCGGCGGTTTCGCGCACCTCTTTCACGCGGGCGGAAGCGATGCGCTCTTGCGCATCGAAAAACTCCTGCGGCGGCGTGGGCTGCATCTCGGAGATCGCGCTGTAGGGGAAGGGCTCCTTCACGCTCAGCGTGTAGAGCTTGGCGTTGACCGATTTGGCCAGGCTGATGGCAGTGTCGACGGCCTTTTTGGTGATGTCTGAACCGTCTGTGGGAACCAGGATGCGGTTGAACATGGTCATCTCCTGAGTCGAACAAGAGCGTTCAGCGCGAACTTAAGCCCACCGAGGGGCGCGGTCAACCGCCGCGGCGGCTGGCGTGATGCAGGTCAATTCCTACGCGCGAGCCATGGGGCGGCTCGGGTCACTCGACCACTCGCTCCACGAGCCGGGGTAGATGGCGCCCGCGTCCAGCCCCGCCACCTCCATGGCCAGCAGGTTGTGGCAGGCCGTCACGCCCGAGCCGCACTGGTGCACCACGGGGCGGCCGTCGAGCAACGGGGTGAACTCGGCGCGCAGTTGTTCGGCTGGCTTGAAGCGGCCATCGGCCTGCAGGTTGTCTTTGAAAAAGCGGTTGAGCGCGCCGGGAATGTGGCCGGCCACGGCGTCGAGCGGCTCCACCTCGCCACGGTAGCGCTCGGGCGCGCGGGCGTCGATCAGCCGCACCTCGGCCAGGCGGGCCTGGAGCTGATCGGCATCGAGTGTGGGCAGGGCCGGCGCGCGCGCCGGGTAGTCGGCCAGCGGGGCGGCCGAGGGCAACTCGCTGCTGAGCGTGCCGCCGGCTTGCTGCCAGGCCGCTACTCCGCCGTCGAGCAAGGCTACGTCGGCTTGGCCCATCCAGCGCAACACCCACCAGGCGCGCGCGGCATACATGCCGCCCTGGCGGTCATACGTGACCACCGGCGTGCCGGGGGTGATGCCCACCGCGCCCATCCATCGGGCGTATTCGCTGCGCGCGCGCAGCGGGTGGCGGCCGTTTTGGCCGTTCTTGGCGCCGGAGAGGTCTCGGTCGAGGTGTGCATACACCGCGCCGGGCAGGTGCGCTTCGCGGTAGCTGCGTTCGCCAGCGCCGGGGTCGGCCAAGTCGAAGCTGCAGTCGAGCAGCACCGGTTGCGGGTGGCGGGCCAACAGGTCGCTGGCGCTGATCAAGGGGTGCATGGTGTCAACTTTCGGTGGGGGGGCTGCTGTCGACGAAGGCCGTCTTGCTGCGCAACAGGGTGGCGGCCAGGCCGGAGCAGATGATGAACACCATGCCCAGCAGCGCCATCCAGGTGATCTTGTCATTGAACAGCAGCACGCCGTAGACGAACGAAAACGCAATGCCCAGGTATTGCAGGCTGGCGTTGACCAGCATCTTGCCGGTGCTGTAGGCGCGCGTCATCATCATTTGCGCCGCGGTGGCGAGCACGCCCACGGCCAGCAAGAGTGCGGCGCCGCGCCAGGTGTGGCCCTGAAAGCCCGTCCAGACCATGCTGAGCGCGCCGAGCAGCATGCCGCCCAGCGAAAAGTAGAAGACGATGCGGTAGACCGGCTCGCCCGCACGGCCGAGTGCGGTGACCTGCAGGTAGGCGGTGGCGGCAATCATTCCCGAGAGCAGGCCGATCAGGCCGTGCCAGAGCTGGTTTTCTTCAATGGTCGGCCGCAGGATCAAGCCCACACCGACGAAGCCGAGCAGCACGGTGGCGATCAGCCGGCCATCGACACGCGAGGTGCCCAGCATCACCGCGCCGCCGATCAGAAACAGCGCCATCCAGACCGACGACATGTAGTTCAGCGTCATCGCGGTGGCCAGCGGCAGGTTACCGATGGCGTAGAACCACAGGCCCAGCGCCAGCACGCCGCTCAGGCTGCGCCAGAAGTGCATCGAAGGAACGGGAGTGCGCAGCGTGCCACCCTGGCGCCAGCAGACGACGGCCAGCGTGAGCGCCCCCACCATGCCGCGGTAGAACACGATCTCGCCGGTTTCATACAGGTCAGAGGCGAGCTTCACGCACACGCTCATGGTGGCGAACAGGAATGACGCCAGGATCATGAGGACGGGAGCGCTCATGAGCAGTACGCGGGCCGAGCGCCGGGCCGCTCCCAAGCCGGCCCGCATCCCCTCGGGGGATCGGCCGGCGTACTCGGCGGGCGAGGGGTGGTCATCAGCCTCTGAAGTTCATCGTGCGCCGATACCACGCATGGAACTCTTCCATGCCATCTTCCATCGGCGACTGGTACGGCCCGGCCTCGTTGTCGCCACGCTCGTACAAGGCCTTGCGGCCGGCGTCCATGCGCAGCGCGATCTCGTCGTCTTCGATGCAGGTCTCCAGGTAGGCGGCCTGCTGGGCATCAACGAACTCGCGCTCGAAAGCGGTGATCTCTTCGGGGTAGAAAAACTCCACCACGTTGAGCGTCTTCTGCGGTCCCTTGGGGTAGAGCGTGGACACCACCAGCACGTGCGGGTACCACTCGACCATGATGTGCGGGTAGTAGGTGAGCCAGATCGCCCCCTGCTTCGGCGGCACGCCGTCGCGGAACTTGAGCACCGCCTCGTGCCACTGGAGGTAGACGTCGGAGCCGGCCTTGGCCAGCGCCTTGTTGGCGCCCACCGTCTGCACCGAGTGGTGGCGGCCGAACTCCCAGGCCAGGTCGTCACAGGTGACGAACTGGCTCAGGCCTGGGTGGAACGGGCCGACGTGGTAGTCCTCCAGGTAGACCTCGATGAAGGTCTTCCAGTTGTAGTCGCACTCATGCAGGTGCACCTTGTCGAGCACGTAGCCGCTGAAATCGAGATCGGCTCGCGGGCCGATGGCCGACAGCTCGGCGGCCACATCGCGGCCGTTGTCTTCGAAGATCAGGCCGTTCCAGCGGCGCGTCTTGTAGCGGTTGAGATGCAGGCAGGGGTCTTTGTCGAAGTGCGGCGCGCCGATCAGCTGGCCCTTCAGGTCATACGTCCAGCGGTGCAGCGGGCATACGATGTTCGAGCCCGTGTTGCCGCGCCCGCGCAGCATCACCGCCTGCCGGTGGCGACAGACGTTGGAGACGAGCTCGATTCCACTGGCCGTGCGCACCAGGGCACGGCCTTCGCCCTCCTGCGGCAGCGCGTAGTGGTCGCCGATCTCGGGCACCGCCAGTTCGTGCCCCAGATAGCGGGGCCCGTGCTGGAAGATGAGCTCCATCTCGCGGCGATGCAGATCGCTGTCGAAATAGGCTGAAACCGGGAGTTGAGGGTGGGGGTGCTTGAAAGCAGGCCCAAGAGCGGGGAGAGCGAGGCTCAGGTCAGACATGATCCCGAGGGTTCCTTGACAACCGATGTGAACGTGCCACCCGAATGAAGCTCGCGGGTGGGATGTTTTCGCTGCGCACGGCGCGGACGGGGGGAACCCCCGTCAGTCAGCGAGGGCGGGATTGTAACCACCGGGGCATTGCCCGTCGCTTTGGTGTGCTCACTGTGGCATCTGGCCCGATCTGGTGCGTGCCGCCAGCCCCGGGCGAGTGCCGGCTGACTACAATCTTGGCTTTGCCCGCGCACGATGGCCAAAACATCCCTCGCCCCGCCTTCCAGCCTGCAGCCCGCCAATTACGAACAGGCCCTCTCCGAGCTGGAAACCCTGGTGGCCGCCATGGAAGGTGGGCAGCTCCCCCTCGACGGCCTGCTGCAGAGCTACCGCCGGGGCGCCGACCTGCTGAACTACTGCCGCGAGCGCCTGGCCGCGGTGGAGTCGCAGGTCAAGGTGCTCGAAGAGGGCCAATTGAAGCCTTGGAAAACCGAATGACCCTGGTTGTCGATTTCGATTCCTGGTCACGCCACCAGCTCGACACCGTCGAGTCGGCGCTGTCGGCCTGGGTGCCCGGTGTGGCGCCAGCCGGGCTGGGCCTGGCCATGCGCTATGGCGTGCTCGACGGCGGCAAGCGCTTGCGCCCGCTGCTGGTGCTGGCGGCCGCTGAAGCGGTCAACGGCCCCTGCGAAGCGGCGCTGCGTGCGGCCTGCGCCGTGGAGCTGATCCACGCCTACTCGCTGGTGCACGACGACATGCCCTGCATGGACAACGACGTGCTGCGCCGAGGCAAGCCCACGGTGCACGTGCAGTTCGGCGAAGCCCAGGCCATGCTGGCCGGCGACGCCATGCAGGCACTGGCCTTCGAAGTGCTGACACCCGACGAGGGTGTGCCGCCTGCGCTGCAGGCCAAACTCTGCTCGTTGCTGGCCCGTGCGGCCGGCCACGCCGGCATGGCCGGCGGGCAGGCGATCGACCTGGCCAGCATCGGCATGACGCTCGACGAACAATCGCTGCGCGACATGCACCACCGCAAGACGGGCGCCCTGTTGCAAGCCAGCGTGCTGATGGGCGCGGCCTGTGGCGAGTGCAGCCCGGTGGCCTGGCAGGCATTGTCCGAGTACGGCGACGCGGTGGGCCTGGCCTTCCAGGTGGTCGACGACATCCTCGACGTGACGCAGGCCTCCGAGACGCTCGGCAAGACCGCCGGCAAAGACATCCACAACAACAAACCCACCTACGTGACGGTGCTGGGGCTGGACGCCGCCCGGCGCCACGCCCGGGAGCTGCGCGAAAAAGCGCAAACAGCGCTGGCCCGCAGCGGCCTGGTCGACGTGACCTGGCTCGCACAGTTGGCCGACAGAGTGGTCGAGAGGGATTGCTGACATGAACCAAAAATTGCTCCACACCATCCAGACCCCCGCTGACTTGCGCGGGCTTTCTCGCCCCGAGCTCAAACAACTGGCGGTCGAGTTGCGCGATTACGTGCTGCACAGCGTGTCGCAGACCGGCGGGCACTTGTCGTCCAACCTGGGCACGGTCGAGCTCACGATCGCGTTGCACCACGTGTTCAACACACCGCACGACCGCATCGTGTGGGACGTGGGCCACCAGACCTACCCGCACAAGATCCTCACCGGCCGGCGCGAGCGCATGGCCACGCTGCGCCAGCTGGGTGGCTTGTCGGGCTTCCCGCGCCGCCCCGAGAGCGAGTACGACACTTTCGGCACGGCCCATTCCTCGACCTCGATCTCGGCCGCGCTCGGCATGGCCATCGCCGCCAAGATCAAGGGCGAAGACCGCCGCTCGGTGGCCGTGATCGGCGACGGCGCCATGACGGCCGGCATGGCCTTCGAGGCGCTCAACAACGGCGGCGTGTCGGGCACCAACATGCTGGTGGTGCTGAACGACAACGACATGTCGATCTCGCCGCCGGTGGGTGCCCTCAACCGCTACCTGGCGCGCCTGATGAGCGGCAAGTTCTACGCCGCCGCACGCGACACGGCCAAGACGGTGCTGAAGAATGCACCGCCGCTGTTCGAGCTGGCGCGGCGCTTCGAAGAGCATGCCAAGGGCATGGTCGTGCCGGGCACCATCTTCGAAGAGTTCGGGTTCACCTACTTCGGCCCCATCGACGGCCACGACCTCGACTCGCTGATCCCCACGCTCGAGAACCTGCGCGACATGAAGGGCCCGCTCTTCCTGCACGTGGTCACCAAGAAAGGCATGGGCTACAAGCTGGCCGAGGCGGACCCGGTGGCCTACCACGGCCCGAGCAAGTTCAACCCGGCCGAGGGCCTGAAGAAGCCCGCCACGCCGCCCAAGACCACCTTCACCCAGGTGTTCGGCCAGTGGCTGTGCGACATGGCCGCCGCTGACGAGCGCCTGGTCGGCATCACTCCTGCCATGCGCGAAGGTTCGGGCATGGTCGAGTTCGAGCAGCGTTTCCCCAAGCGCTACTTCGACGTGGGCATTGCCGAGCAGCACGCCGTGACCTTCGCCGCGGGCCTCGCCTGCGAAGGCATGAAGCCGGTGGTGGCGATCTACTCCACCTTCTTGCAGCGCGCCTACGACCAGTTGATCCACGACGTGGCGATTCAGAACCTGCCGGTCGTGTTTGCCCTCGACCGCGCGGGCCTGGTGGGCTCCGACGGTGCCACCCATGCAGGTGCCTACGACATCGCCTTCCTGCGCTGCATCCCCAACATGAGCGTGCTCGCGCCGGCCGACGAAAACGAATGCCGTCAGCTGCTCACGACAGCCTTCAAGCAAGACCACCCGGTGGCCGTGCGCTACCCGCGCGGCGCGGGTGCCGGCGTGGCCATCGAGCCTGCGCTCGACACCTTGCCCTGGGGCAAGGGCGAACTGCGCCGCCAGGGTGAGCGCGTCGCCATCCTCGCCTTCGGCACCATGCTCCACCCGGCGCTGGCGGCCGCAGAAAACCTCAACGCCACCGTGGCCAACATGCGCTTCGTCAAGCCGCTCGATGTCGCCCTGGTGACTGAACTGGCGCGCAGCCATGATGCAATCGTGACCATTGAAGAAGGCTGCCTCATGGGCGGCGCCGGCAGTGCGGTGCAAGAGGCACTGGCCGCGGCGCGCATCGAGGTGCCGGTTCTCACTCTGGGCTTGCCCGATGAGTTCATCGAGCATGGTGACCCCGCCAAGCTTCTCAGCTTGTGTGGCCTGGATGCCGCGGGCATCGAGCAGTCGATCCTCAAGCGCTTCGGCGCGCGGCCGGCCCTCATTCGCCCGGCCGCCCACCGTTAGCGCCCAGAAGTCACAGCCCGATGCCCTTGAGCCCGCCAGGGCGTCGCTTTAGCTGTCATCCTTTGCTATGAACCAAATGTCAGACGTAAAGAGCGCGTTGAAAGACACGCTGCACATTCCCGACACGCAGAGCGAGCGCGACGAACGCCACCTCGCCATCCAGCGTGTGGGCGTGAAAGACGTGCGCTACCCGCTCACGCTGCGCACCGGCAAGACCACCCAGCCGACCATCGGCGTGTGGGACATGGCCGTGGCGCTGCCCGCCGAGCAAAAAGGCACGCACATGTCGCGCTTCCTGGCCTGGCTCGATGCGCTGGGCAGCGAGCCGCTCGACGTGGCGGCGCTGCGCACGCACTTCATCGCCATGCTGGAAAAACTGCACGCCACCGATGGGCGGGTCGAGGTGCGCTTCCCGTTTTTCATCCGCAAGCGTGCGCCGGTGTCGGGTCTGGAAAGCCTGCTCGACTACCAGGGCAGCTGGGTCGCAGAAGCCGTGAACGGCCAGACCACGGTGTGGTCGCAGGTGCTGGTGCCGGTGAAGTCGCTGTGCCCGTGCTCCAAGGAAATCTCGGACTACGGCGCGCACAACCAGCGCTCGCACGTGACCATCCGCGCCGAGCTGCTGCAAGACGTGGCCTGGTCCGAGCTGGTGCGTTTTGCCGAAGAGTCGGCCTCCTGCGAGATCTGGCCGATGCTCAAGCGGGCCGACGAAAAGTGGGTGACCGAGCGCGCCTACGAGAACCCGAAGTTCGTCGAAGACCTGGTGCGTGACGTGGCGTTGCGGCTCAATGCCGATGCGCGCATCGGGCGTTACAGCGTGGATGTGGAGAATTTCGAATCCATCCATAACCACAGCGCTTACGCGCGAATAGAGCGCAACTGAACCAGATCTCCGTACGCCGGAGCCGAGGTTCCGTTCGCCCTGAGCCTGTCGAAGGGTGCGCTGTGCACGGCGCTGGCTTCGACAAGCTCAGCCCGAACGGTGGTGCGAATCAAACTTACCAGGCTCAGCCCGAACGGCGATGCAGGTAGCATCCGCCCCCATGAACTGGCCTTACGAACTTCAGATTGGCTGGCGCTACACACGCGCCGGCCGCGCCGGGCGGCGCAACGGCTTCATCTCCTTCATCTCGGGTGTGTCGATGCTGGGCATTGCGCTCGGTGTGGCGGCGTTGATCATCGTGTTGTCGGTGATGAACGGCTTCCAGAAGGAAGTGCGGGACCGCATGCTGTCGGTCATTGCCCACATCGAGGTGATGGACGTGCAGGGCGGCGGCCTCGCCGACTGGCAAGCCACGGCAGCGCGGGCCAAACAGAACCCCCAGGTCATCGGCGCGGCGCCCTTCGTGGCCATGCAGGCGCTGATCGCACGCGGTGACGACATGCGCGGTGCCGTGGTGCGTGGCATCTCGCCGAACGAAGAAGCCAGCGTCACCGACCTGGCGGCGCAGCTCAAGGACACGACGCTGGCCAAACTCACACCTGGCACCTGGGGCATCGTGCTCGGCAGCGAGCTGGCGCGCTCATTGGGTGTGCGCAGCGGCGACAGCGTCACCATCGTGGCGCCCGGTGGCCAGTTCACGCCGGCCGGCGTGGTGCCGCGGCTCAAGCAGCTCACGGTGGTCGGTACCTTCGACTCAGGGCACTACGAATACGACAGCACGCTCGCGCTGATTCACCTGGATGACGCGGCCCGGCTGTTCCGCATGGAAGGGCCGACCGGCGTGCAGCTGCGCCTGAAAGACCTGCACCAGGCGCCGCAAGTGGCAGCCCAGCTGTCGGCCGATCTGGGCCCGCAGGTGATGGTGCGCGACTGGACACGCACCAACCGCAACTGGTTCTCGGCGGTGCAGCTGGAAAAGCGCCTGATGTTCATCATCCTCACGCTGATCGTTGCGGTGGCGGCGTTCAACCTCGTCTCCACGCTGGTGATGACCGTCACCGACAAACGTGCTGACATCGCCATCTTGCGCACGCTCGGCGCGAGCCCACGCTCCGTGATGGGCATCTTCATGGTGCAAGGCGCAGCCTCGGGGGTGATCGGCACACTGGCCGGCGTGCTGTTCGGCCTGTTGGTCGCCTTCAACGTTGGCGTGATCGTGCCCTTCATCGAGAACCTGCTCAATACCAGCTTCCTGCCGGGCAGCATCTACCTCATCAGCACCATGCCGAGCGAGCCGCAGTCGGCCGACATCGTGCCCATCACCGTGATCTCGCTGGTGCTCTCGTTCGTGGCCACGCTCTACCCGAGCTGGCGCGCCAGCCGTGTGCAGCCTGCCGAGGCGCTGCGTTATGAATGAAGCCGTGATTCAGGCGAACGGGCTGCACAAACGCTTCACCGAAGGCGGTCTCGATGTGAACGTGCTGCAAGGGGTCGACCTCACCGTGCAGCGCGGCGAGACGGTGGCGGTGGTGGGTGCCTCGGGTTCGGGCAAGAGCACGCTGCTGCATTTGCTGGGCGGGCTGGAAGCGCCGACCCAGGGCCAGGT
>NZ_JANOCG010000401.1:0-3436 GCF_031412075.1 Rhizobacter sp. | reverse complement strand
AGTGGCTCGTCCTGCGGCGCTGTACTCCATCGAGACAACGCGCCGCTCAACTCTTCAATCGAGGGGACGTGCCCCGGCAAGCCGGGTCACGCCCCTCATCTCCACGTTAGGCATCGCAGGAATGCAGAGGCGAGCACCAATGAACGTTCTGCACGCTTTGAGTAGTCGGTATTCAAATGCCTGCACATCCCAGACCGTTAACCAGACGCACGGCCGAGCCAGTTCCCCGAAGTCTGTGGCCGCGTCAGCGCGGGCTTTCCGTCCTTTGGCGGCCAGCGCACGGTCGCAGCGGTTCGTGGCAGATTCAGGTCTGTGCGCCGAGCCTTCGCTTGGCATCACTGAAAAGAAGGTCTGCTCTCGAGCGCACAGCTTTCTCCCGGAGAAAAAGAATCCAATGCTCGGCAAGGCCCAGGTCGCGCTTTGCGACGCCATTCAAAGCAAATCCAAGCAGGCTGTGCTGCGCAAGCAGCGATGCCTAACCCTTCCATCGAGAGGACTCGCCCCGGCAAGCCGGGTCGAGCCTCTCATGTCAAACGTTGGGCGGCTCGTGGCTTGCGTGGTGACAAAAGGCACACAGCGTCGTAAACTCCGCGCATGAAGCCTTTTCGGTGGAATCCTGAGAAGAATGACACGCTCAAAGCCGACCGAGGCGTTTCCTTCGAAAGCATCGTTGTTGCCATTGAGTCCGGTGGTCTTTTAGACATCCTGGCTCACCCCAATCCGGTGAAATATCCAAAGCAACGGGTTCTCGTTGTAGCCCACGACAGCTACGCGTATTTGGTGCCATTCGTCGAAGAGAAAGACTATTACTTCCTCAAGACAATCATTCCAAGTCGCAAGGCCACACGCGACTATTTGAATCTAGGTGATGCAGATGCCAAACATTGATGACTACGAACTCGAAGTTCTCAGCGCCTATGAGAAAGGCAAACTCAAGTCGATCGCAACAAAAGGTGAGCTCGCCAAGTTCAAGGCGGCAGCCCGAGCCACAGCTATCAAAGACCGCCGAGTCAATATTCGCCTTTCCTCCGGCGACTTGAGTGACATTCAGGTTAGAGCCCTAGAAGAAGGCGTTCCCTATCAAACATTGATCGCCAGCGTGCTGCACAAGTACGTAACTGGCCGCCTTGCTGAGCGCCCTGCCCCAGCCGCCAAGAAAGTTGCGGCGCGCGCACCAAAGCGGCGAGCAGCGTCGGCAAGCTGAAGGGTTCTCTTTTCGTTGCAGCCGCCCAACCCATCAATCGAGAGGACGTGCCCCGGCAAGCCGGGTCACGCCTCTCATCTCAAACGTTGGGCATCACGGTAAGCATCGCGATGTTGGTTGCTTTGTTAAGCCTTCGCTCCCTGCCGCTTTGTCAGTGCGCTCTCGTCGCGCCGCGGCGCTTGCCACCGAGTGGCCTGTCGCAGCAGGTTGCTCATCTTGTGGCTTGTTCTTTCCAAGCTGCGCTGGATCGTCCTCTGCACAGCGGGGCGTCGCATAAGGGCTTGCGTGGCGCGTTCGGTCGTGCTGCTCCCCGGAGCGCCGTGCTGCAGCTCACCCACAGGAACGCTCCGCGTACCAGTCAGTTGGCGCTGCCGGGTACGGCAGCTCTCCCTCAGCCTTCGCTGGTAGGCTGGCGGTCATGAGTTCAAAGTCGAGCAGTCGCGTGTCTGGTTGCAAGGTAGTTCTCCGAGGCGCGATGTCCAACCCTTCAATCGAGAGGACTTGCCCCGGCAAGCCGGGTCAAGCCTCTCATCTCAAACGTTAGGCGCCGCAAGCACCATGCTCGAATGGGAACCAATCGCTGAGTCCGCACTTCGTGAGCGAGTCGCTCAAGGTGAAGCACGCATGAGCTCGCTTCAACTGCGCCTATGGGAAACCATACAAATCGAGCCCACGAAGTGGCAACAACATCCATACGGTGATCCAGGCGCCGGTTTCTGGGTGGTGGCCATCATCGGAACGACTGTGATTTGGTACAACGACATAGAAGAAGGCTTTAACCGCTCTCGCTATTCCGCCTACGGAACCATCGACGACTACTGGTGCAATCAAGACGAACTCGAACTGACAGTTCAATACCTCATGAATGCAATCGAACAAGGCTCTGATCTTGTCCTTCTGAGAAGCAAGCCAATGAAGGTGCCTCGTTGAAGGCGGCGCCTAACCCTTCCATCGAGAGGGACGCCCAAAGGCTAGCGCCTTTGGTCGCCCCTCATGTCAAACGTTGGGCATCACGGTAAGCATCGAGATGTTGGTTGCTGGGTTCAGCCTTCGTTCACAGCCGCTTTGTCGGTGGGCTCTTGTCGCGCTGCGGCGTTTGCAATCCAGTGGCCTTGTTGGTTCGGTTGGCACGTCTTTCTGGCTTGTTCTTTCCAAGCTGCGCTGGATCGTCCTCTGCACAGCGAACGGTCGCATAAAGAAAATCCTGTTTCGGTCGGCCGTGCTGCTTACTGAATCGCCGTGCTACGGCTCACCCACGAGGACGCTTCGCGAGGTCAGTCAGTTGGCACTGCCGGGTACGGCAGCTCTCCCTCAGCCTTCGCTGGTAGGCTGGCGGTCATGAGTTCAAAGTCGAGCAGTTCCCTGTCTGGTTGCAAGGTAGTGCTCCGAGGCGCGATGCCCAACCCTTCAATCGAGAGGACTTGCCCCGGCAAGCCGGGTCAAGCCGCTCATCTCAAACGTTAGGCGTCATGCAATACACCGTAGTTTCAACCGGCATATTCACGATCAGCGACTACCTCTCTCTAGAGGAATGTGCTGAGCTGATTCGCGTCTCCGAACAAAAGGCGTTCGAGGCAGCGCCGATCATCACGCCCAGCGGGTCGAAGGTTGAATCGAACACAAGAAACAACGATCGGTTGGTGTTCGATGACTACGCTCTCGCAAGCAAGCTCTGGGAGAGAAGCAAGCCACACATCCCGCATGCGTTCGGTCGTCGCACTGCGATCGGCCTCAACGAGCGTTTTCGGCTGTATCGGTACACACCCGGCCAGAAATTCAGTTGGCATGCAGACGTACCTTTCCAGAGACAAAACGGAGAAATAAGTCTGTTGACCTTTATGGTCTACCTGAATGACGGCTACGAAGGCGGAGCAACTCGTTTTGAGTCCACGAAGGTCACAGGCAAGCCTGGAATGGCGTTGGTCTTTCAGCATGGCCTAGTTCATGAAGGCTCGGAAGTCACTCACGGGGTCAAGTACGTGCTCCGCTCCGACGTCATGTTTAGCCCAGTGAGAAAAAATGACGCCTAACCCTTCCATCGAGAGGGATGTCCAAGGGCTATCGCCCTCGGCCGCCCCTCATGTCAAACGTTAGGCGTCACGAAAGCCCGTATGCCAGCTTCTTCCTCATATCGCGATCAAGAAATCGAGTTCGCTGCTGAAGCTATTCGCAAAGGCCATCGAGATGCAGAGAATCTGCGGGCGTTGCTAATCTGTACGACATCGGAAGCAA
>NZ_JANOCG010000400.1:0-2317 GCF_031412075.1 Rhizobacter sp. | reverse complement strand
TTCAGGTAGACGTGCAGCGGCACATAGCGTGTGTCGTAGCCCGGCAGCACGGTGGGCAGGCCGATGAAGCCGTCGAAGTGCTGGGCGTTCGTGACCTCGATGTACGAGAGCCGGCTGCGCCCGCCTTCGACGCGCTTGTTGAGCGCGGTGTAGGGGCGCGAGGTGTGGTTCACCGGCAGCAGCGCGTCGGCGCGGCCGTGCACGATGATGGCCGGCTTGCCGTTCAGGTCACCGTTGCGGCGGGTTTCGTTGAGGCCCTTCTGCAGCGCCAGGGCCTGCGCATCGGTGCCACTCAACAGGCCACGCAGGCACAAGGCGCCGTCGAGGTTGAAGTCTTGGGTCAGCGTTGACGGTGAGAACGAGAACAGGTCGCGCAGCGGCAGGCCGGGGCTCAGGTTGTTGATGAGCTGCACACCGGCCGAGGGCGGCACGCCGTTGCCGGTGGCCGACATGGGCGCGAGCAACGCCGGGGTGGTCGGTGCAATCACCCCTTGCGCCGTGGTGGCCGCAAAGCTGTAGCCACACAGATGGTCGGCCACGCTGGCGCGCGCCAACGCATTGGCGAAGGTCACGCTGACGGCCGGTGCCACTTCAAACGCAGCCAGCGAGGCATGCAAAGGCACCGACTCCGGCTCCCAGCCGTAGCTGCCGAGCTTGGCCAGCGCTTCGTCGGCTTGCGCCGTCAAGGTGTCGGCCGTGAGCCAGCCCTTGGCCCTGAGCGAGGCGCAGCGGTTGGCAGCAAACGGTGCGATCACGAAGGCCGCGCCCGGCGTGCCCGCCACCTGCGGCGACAAGGCCGCGCAGCTCTGGAACAGGTTGGCATAGGTGGTGAAGTCGACCAGCGTCTTGCCCACCGCCTGCACGCTGCTGCCACGCTGGACGATGGCACCGCGCAGGTCGGCCGGCAGCTCCACCGCCGGCTCGGACACGGCCACGCCGTCGATCAGGCGCTCGCGGTCTAGCTCGGCCGCAGCGATGGCCGCACCGCCGCCGTTGGAGATGCTGGAGGCGATCACCAGCGTGTTGAAGGGCCGGATGGTGCGCAGGCGCTGGCCGTGGCCCAGGGCGATGCCGTGGCGTTCGTTGAGCACCCAGTAGGCGAACTCCACCGCTTGCAATGTGAAGCGTCCCCAGTCCTTCTCGGGGTTACGCTGCGAGTGGGCGTGCTTGTAGGCCAGGCGGTTGGGCGTGGCGGTGTTGACGGCAGCGAGTTGCGCTGCGCTCAGCGGCGCGCGGAACTGCGCGACCGCGCCGGCCGATGGCGCGCGCGTGCCATCGATCAACGGCACGGTGTCGCTCGCCAGGTCGTGCGGGCCGCTGCCCGTGCCCTTGTCGGTGTAGGCCACCGCGCAACCGCGCTTCAAGCCCCACTCGCCGGTGCTGATGCCGCCATACACACCACGCGAGCCCGATGAGGTGGCGGTGATGATGCAGGCGCGGCGCGGGTTGAAATGGCTCGGCACCTGCACCATCAGCACCACGTTCTGCTGGCCGCTGCCGTCGTCGCTGAAGGCGATGTACTCGGTACCGGCCACCTTGCCTTCACTGGCGGTGATCACACCGTCGGCATCGACGTTCGGGCCATAGAGCGAGCCGTAGCCGCCGGCGGCCGTCATGTCGACGATGGCGCGGTAGCTGTTGTAGATGGCGGCGCGGCGCAGCTCGGCGACCGTCGGCGCCAAGGCATTCGCAAACGGCGGCAAGGCGCCCGCCAGGCCGGTCTTGCCCAGGCCGGCGGTGAGCAGGTCGTCGCTCACGCCGTCGTACTCGGTGCTGAGCACCTCACCCGACACAAACTCGGGCTTGCGGTTGAACACCGCGTGCGCGCCGAGGTGCTGAGCCTGCTCGGTCGGTGCAGCCGCCGCTTCGGTGGGGGCTACGCTGTCGTCACCACCGCCACCACAGGCCACCAACGCCGCCGCAGCGACCAGGGCCAAGGAAAGAGTCTGGAATCCACCCATGCGCATCGTCATCGTTGTCTCCGGTTGAGTGAACGCAGCCGCCCCACCACCCCGCTCGGGAAGTGGTAGACCGACAGCACAAAAAGAATGCCCAGCCACAAGAGCCAGCGATCGGGCGAGACGAGCTGCGACAAGACCGGCACCCCTTCGAAGGCGCTGCCCCCGAGCTTGAGCAGGTCTTGCAGGTAGTTCTGCGCGATGACGAAGAGCACGCTGCCGACCACCGCGCCATACACCGTGCCCATGCCGCCGATCACGACGATGAGCAGGATGTCGAGCATGATCTCGAAGCTGAGCGAGGTGTCGGGCCCGTTGTAGCGCAGCCAGAGTGCGAGCAGGCAACCGGCGAGCGTGGC
>NZ_JANOCG010000399.1:0-3732 GCF_031412075.1 Rhizobacter sp. | reverse complement strand
TCGCACATGCAGATCGACCATGCCATGCGCCAGGCGCTGGTGAGCGGCTTGTTCCGCCTGCACTACCAGCCGCAGATCGACCTGCGCACCGGTGCGGTGGTGGGCGCCGAGGCGCTGATCCGCTGGCGCGACCCGGTGCTGGGCGAAGTGCCGCCGGGTGAGTTCATCCCGGTGGCCGAAGAGAGTGGTTTCATCATCGCCATTGGCGACTGGGTGCTGGGGCAGGCGGTGCGCCAGGCCGCCGCGTGGCGCGCCAATGGGGTGGCCATGCCGGTGTCGATCAACGTGTCGGCGCTGCAGTTCCAGCAGCCCGATTTCCCGGAGCGTGTGGCGCGCGAGCTGAAGGCAGCCCACCTGCCGCCGCAGCTGCTGGAGCTGGAGCTGACCGAATCGATCCTGATCCACGACGCCCAAGACGCGCTGCACCGGCTGCAGGCCCTGGCCACGCTGGGCGTGCAGCTGGCGATCGACGACTTCGGCACCGGCTACTCGAGCCTCGGCTACCTCAAGCGCTTTCCCATCCACCGGCTGAAGATCGACCGCAGCTTCGTGAGCCACCTGCCTGGCGATGCGGGTGATGTGGCCATCGTCAACGCCATCATCCAGCTCGGCCACGCGATGAACCTGCGCGTGATCGCCGAAGGCGTCGAGACCGAGCCGCAGCGGCAGTTCTTGCTCGACGCGGGCTGCGACGAGTTCCAGGGCTTTCTCTACGCCCCCGCGCTCGACTCGCCGAGCTTCGAGAGCCGCGTCGGCGTGGCACCACCGCCGAGCAGCGTGGTGCGACTGATCACGAAGTAGTTACTTCACCAGCTGCCGCTGCTCGCCCAGCCCGGCGATGCCCAACGTCATCACGTCACCGGCCTTCAAGAACTGCGGCGGCTTCATGCCCAGGCCCACGCCGGGGGGTGTGCCGGTGCAGATCACGTCGCCCGGCAAGAGCGTCATGAAGCGGCTCACGTAGCTCACGATGTGAGCCACGCCGAAGATCATGGTGGCGGTGTTGCCGCGCTGGCACGGCTTGCCGTTGACGTCGAGCCACATGCCGAGTGCCTGCGGGTCGGGCACTTCATCGGGCGTCACCAGCCACGGGCCGATCGGGCCGAAGCTGTCGCAGCCCTTGCCCTTGTCCCAGGTGCCGCCGCGCTCCAATTGGTACTCGCGCTCCGACACGTCGTTCACCACGCAGTAGCCGGCCACGTGCTTGACCGCGTCGGCCTCACTCACCTGGCGGGCGGTGTGGGAGATCACCACGCCGAGTTCGACCTCCCAATCGGTCTTCACGCTGCCGGGCGGCAGTTGCACCGGGTCGTTGGGGCCACTGATGCAGCTGGTGGCCTTCATGAAGATGATGGGTTCCTTCGGGATGGGTTGGCCCGACTCGGCGGCGTGGTCGGCGTAGTTCAGGCCGATGGCCACGAACTTGCTGATGCCGGTGAAGGGCACCCCCAGACGGGGCTGGCCCTTGACCCGAGGAAACTCATCGGGCTTGAGTTGACTCAGACGTTTCAGGCCGGCGCGGCCCAGAGTGGGCAGGTGAAGCGAGGGGACGACGCTTGAGAGGTCGCGCAAGCCGCCTTGTGCGTCGAGCGCGCCCACACGCTCTCGCCCCTCGGGGCCGAATCGAAACCATTTCATGATGACCCTCGGGGCTGTGAAGTGGGCTTGATTTTCTTACCATTCCGAGCTGCGATGGGGGGCGCACAATCGCGCTTTCCGTTCAACCACGGGTACCTCTACCAATGATTTACAAGTTCAAGTCGAAAGCGGCCGGTGACGTGATCATGCTGGCCCCCGGGGGCGACGCCGTGCTGCGCATCATCGGCAAGGAGCCGGCTGCCAAGGGCATCATCGAAACGGCCGACATGCCGGCCGCGATGAAAGCCATCGAGCAGGCCGTGGCGGCCGACGAAGCGATGCGCAAGCTGCCGCAGGGCGACGACGACCAACCCAAGCCCGGCAAGGGCGATGGCGTGACGCTGCGCCAACGGGCCTGGCCGCTGCTGGAGATGATGAAACGCTCGCATGGTGCGGGCGAAAGCATCGTCTGGGGCGTTTGAGCGGTTCACACATCGAGGCGAACAAGACCATGAAGCTATTGAGCGACAGCTGGATCAACGGCGACCGCATCCCCACCCGTTTTGCCGCCGGCAAGCCCGACGTGGCCCACGGCGTGACCTTCTCCGACAACATCAGCCCGCACCTCGCCTGGAGCGAGGTGCCGGTGGGCACCCGATCGTTTGCGCTGATCTGCCACGACTTCGACGTGCCGAGCCGCGGCGACGACGTCAACCAACCCGACCGCGAAGTGCCGAGCGACCTGCCGCGGGTCGACTTTTTCCACTGGGTGATGGTCGACATCCCGGCGCACCTGTCGCAGCTCGCCGAAGGCGAGTTCAGCCGTGGCTTCACGCCGCGCGGCAAGCCCGGCCCCGACAGCTTGCACGGCGCTCGCCATGGCCTGAACGACTACACCGGCTGGTTTGCCGGCGACCCCGCCAACGGCGGCCAGTATATCGGCTACGACGGCCCCTTCCCGCCGTTCAACGATTCGCTGATCCACCACTATGTGTTCACGCTCTACGCACTGAGTGTGCCGCGTGCGGCAGTGGAGGGCGCTTTCACCGGCCCGCAAGTGCGTGAAGCCATCTTCGAGCACGTGCTGGCTGAAGCCACGCACTCCGGCACCTACACGCTCAACCGCCGCCTGATTTGATGACAACCCCCACGTCGTTTCACTCCTGCCCCCCGAAGGGGGCTTCAGCCGCCTTGGGGCGGCCCGGCGCCGGCTGATCTCATGAATGAACAAGTGACCCGCATCCTCGCCATCCGACATGGCGAGACCGCCTGGAACGTCGACACCCGCATCCAGGGCCAGCTCGACATCCCGCTCAACGACACCGGCCGCTGGCAGGCCGAGCGCCTGGCCGCTGCCGTGGCCGACGAGGGGGTTCACGCCATCTATTCGAGCGACCTGCTGCGCGCCCACCAGACCGCGCAGGCCATTGGCCACGCGACCGGCTTGCCGGTTCGAACCGACACGGCATTGCGCGAGCGTGGCTTCGGTGAGTTTCAGGGCCACACCTACAAGGAGATCGAGGCCCGCTGGCCCGAGCAGTCGCTGCGCTGGCGCAAGCGCGACCCCGACTTTCAACCAGGTGTGCATGGCGAATCGCTGCACGTGTTCTTCGAGCGCTGCGTCAAAGTTGCCACGCGACTCGCTGCCGCCCACCCGGGCCAGACCGTCGCGCTGGTGGCGCATGGCGGCGTGATGGATTGCCTGTACCGCGCCGCTTCTCGGCTTGACCTGCAGGCCGCTCGCTCCTGGAAACTGGGCAACGCCAGCATCAACCGCCTGCTCTACACCGAGGGCGGCTTCACCCTCATCGGCTGGAGCGACACCTCGCACCTGGACAGTGGCTCGCTCGACGAGAGCAACGACCGCGTAGGGCACGCTGCCTAAACCAGGGTACGCCCGATTCCCGCGCATGCAGCGGCTTGGCACCATTGACCGATGACCCCTGCGCAAATCATCGTCCTCGCCACACCGGTCTTCTTGCTGATGATCGGTGTCGAGTTTCTCGTCGGCCAGAAACGCGGCCGCAACACCTACCGCCTGAACGACGCGATCAACAGCATCGGCCTGGGCATCATGAGCCAGCTGGTGGGGCTGTTCAGCGCGCTGTTCACCGTGTGGCTCTACGTGCTGGTGTTCACCCACGCGTCGTTGTG
>NZ_JANOCG010000398.1:0-6403 GCF_031412075.1 Rhizobacter sp. | reverse complement strand
TGACAGCGGGGGTGCTGTCTGCCGGCGCGAATTTTGAAAATGATAGCGAAACTTGCGCGCCGGTCACTTCTGGCCCCTCGGGGCCGGTGGTGGTGAGGTTGGCCAGGCGGATGCGCGCGCCATGTTCGTCGGCAATCTTCTTGACCACCGCAAGGCCGAGGCCGGTGCCTTTGCTCTTGGTGGTGACATAGGGCTCAAAGGCGCGTTTGAGCACTTTCTCGGAGAAGCCCGGCCCGTTGTCGAGCACCTGCAAACGCACCGCGCGCAACTCGCCTTGGTCGGTGCGGGCGATCTCGGTGCGCAGGCGCACGCAGCCTTCGGGGCGCTCGGCCACGGCGTCGAGCGCGTTTTGCACCAGGTTGTGGATCACCTGTCGCAGCTGGGTGGTGTCGCCCAGGATGGCGGGCAGCTCGGGTGTGAGTTCGGCACGCAAGCGGCCCGACTCCTGCGCGGTGGCGTAGAGCGTGAGCACCTCGCTGACCAGCGCGTTGAGGTCGAGCGCTTGCGGGCGCGCAGCCGGCAGGCGTGCGTAATCGCGGAATTCGTTGACCAGCGTCTTCATCGCTTGCACCTGGTTGACGATGGTGCCCACCGAGCGCACGAGCATGGCCTGGTCGAGGCCTTCGAGCTTGGATTCAAGCTTGTGCTGCAGGCGCTCGGCCGAGAGCTGGATCGGCGTGAGCGGGTTCTTGATCTCGTGCGCCAGGCGGCGAGCCACTTCGCTCCAGGCTTCGGCGCGCTGTGCGGAGACCACCTCGGTGATGTCGTCGAACACCATCAGCTGGCCGGCGTGCGGCATCGAGGCGCCGCGCACGAGCAGGGTGACCTTGTCGCCGTCTTTGGTGTCATTCATGCGGCCTTGCGCGGTGCTGGTCTGCAGGTCGAAGGCGTCTTGCCAATGGTCGCGCTCGCCGGCCTCGGGGCTGCCGCGGTGCAGCTCGAAACGCTGCGCCACCGCGGCGGCAAAGTCTTGCAGGCCCGGCACTTCGCTGAGCAGGCGGCCACGGTAGGCCGACACTGGCAGGCGAAGAATGCGCGTGGCGCCGGGGTTGACAGTGTCGATGTGGCCGTCTTTGTCGAACACGATCACACCGGCGGTGAGGTTGTCGAGGATGGTTTGCAGATTCGTGCGCGCCGCTTCGAGCTGGGCCAGGCTGCGCTGCACCAGCGAGCGGGCGTCGGACAGCTGCTCGGTCATGTCGGCAAACGACCGCGTGAGGCCGCTCAGCTCGTCGCGCGAGGCAAACACCTGCTTGCGCGTGAGGTCACCGCGCGCCACCTGGCGCACACCTTCGGCCAGCACCAGCAGCGGCCGCGCGAGCTGGTTGCCCAGCGTCACCGCCAGCAGCAAGGCGCCGAACACGGCGAGCACGAGTGTGAGTGTGAGCGTGCCGATGTACATGCGGCGCAAGCCGTCGCGTGCGAGTGCACGCTGCTGGTACTCACGGTAGGCCGCCTGCACCGCCAGCGCATTGGTGACCATGGTGCTCGGCAGCAACTGGGTGACCATCAGGAAACGGTCTTGGGCCCCGAGCGAAAAACTGCTGCTGGGCATGAAGGCCAGGGCGCGGATGCGTGCATTGCCTGAGTTGGTGGTGACGTCTTCGTCCAGCCCTTCGAGCTGGCCGACCACACGCACGCTGCGCGCCTGGCGCAGCTGGTTGAGGCTCGGGCGCTCAGGCGCAAACGAGTTGGTGATGCGCCCCGCCGTCAACAGCACCTGGCCGTTCGCGCCGAGCAAGGTGACCTCTTGCGCCGAGAGCTGCTCGCGCACGCGCTCCAGCGAGAGCGGGGCCACCGGGTTGGTGGTGTCGCTCAATCGCTCGGCGGCCAGGCGCGTCTTGGTGGACAGGTCGTTGACCTGCGCATCGAGCGTGGCCCGGCCGAGGCTCAGGCCCGCATCGAGCGCGCCTTCGACCTTGACGTCGAACCAGGTCTCGATACTGCGCGACACGAACTGATACGACACGGTGTAGATCAAGAGGCCCGGCACCACCCCCACCATCGCAAACACCGCCGCCAGGCGCAGCAGCAAGCGGCTGCCGAACTTGCCGCGCCGCACCCGCACGATGAGGCGCACACCGGCAATGCCGATCACCAGCACCAGCAGGCCAGCCACCACCACGTTGACCCAGAACAGCCACACGTAGTGCTGCTCGTAGAGGCCGCGGCTGTTGGTGGCCAGCGAGAGCAGGAACACCAGCACCAGGCCGGCGCCGGTCACGGCGACCAACGAAACGATCCAGGCCCAGCGGCTCGCTTTGGTCATGTTCGAACCTGTAGCCGAAGCACCTGTCTAGTTCAAGCGGCGCACACGCTCGACCTTGAGCGACCAATCAGATTGGCCGCCGATGCCGATCTGCATCGGGCGAGGCATCTGCGTGGTGTCGAGCTGGTAGCTGAATTCGACGTAGACGCGGCCGTCGTCGAGCTGCGAGGGCTCGGCGAGTTTCCAGCTGGCGGTGCGGCTGACGGCCGCGAGCGCTTCAGGCAGGCTGTCAAAGTGCTGGCTCAGGCCACCGAAGGTGACGCGGTATTTGCGGGTGAGCGGCTGGTAGGCCAGGCGCCAGGTGCGGGTGACGCTGCTGACGCGTTTGTCGCGCCAGTACCAGCGGTCGCGAAACACCTCGGCCTGCGCTTCGAAGAACAGCGGCACACCTTTTTGCAGCGCGTCTTCGACCGCCGGGGCCAGCTGGAAGCGGGCCACAAAACTCAGCAGCAGGCCCTCTTCGTTGCGGGTGAGGTCGAGGCCGTCGAGGGTGACGGTGTCGGCCCGCGCGAGCGGGCTCGTGGCCAGCATCAGCACACACACACCCAGGCCGAGCCAGGCACGCGCCCGAGCCAGCAGCCACCGGGTCACGGAGCCGGTGTCATGGGTTTGCAGGCATGTGTGAGGTGTGCAGGGCACGGGCGGGTCAGGTGGGGGCCTTGGCCAACAGAGCGTAAAAAAAGCCATCTCGCGATGCACCGGAAGCGGGCGCATCGCCGTTGACCGGATTGTCAGCCAGCGGCAGCAGGTGGCCAGGAGAAGCCGGCCGCGCCGCCCGGCTGGCGGTGCTCTGGCGTTGCAAAAAAGCGTCGATCACGGCCTGCCCTTCGGCCTTGAACACCGAGCAAGTGCAGAAGAGCAAGCGCCCACCCTCCTTGAGTAGCGGCCACAGGGCGTCGAGCAGCTGCGCCTGGGTTTGCGCCAGGGTCGCGATGTCGCTGGCGCGCCGCAACCAGCGCACGTCGGGGTGGCGGCGCACGATGCCCGAGGCGCTGCAGGGCGCGTCGAGCAGGATGGCATCGAAGGGCTGGCCGTCCCACCACGCGGTGGGTTCGCGTGCGTCGGCAGCGAGTGTCTGAGCGTGCAAGGACAAGCGGCCCAGCGTGTCATGCACACGCTCCAACCGAGCAGCGTCGCTGTCGATGGCCAGCACGTCGAGTTCGGCCAGCTCCAGCAAGTGGGCCGTCTTTCCGCCGGGGGCGGCGCAGGCGTCGAGCACGCGTGCACCGGCCGGCAGGCCGTCGCCGATCAACAAGGGCGCGGCGAGCTGGGCGGCGGCGTCTTGCACCGACACATCGCCTTCGGCAAAACCCGGCAGCTGCTGCACCGGGTGCGGCTCGGCGAGTTGCACCGCCTGCGGGCCGACCACCCGCGCAACGATGCCGGCCTCGGCCAGGCGCTGCACATACGCGGCCGCCGTGCTGCGCCGTGCGTTGACGCGCAGCGTCATCGGCGGGCGCTGGTTGTTGACTTGAAGAATCGCCTGCCATTGCCCCGGCCAATCGGCCTGCAGCCGCTCGATCCACCAGCGCGGGTGGTTGAAACGCGCCACCGGGTCGGCCTGCGCCGCCTGCACGATGGCCTCGCGCTCGCGCAAGAAGCGGCGCAACACCGCGTTGATGAACGAGGCGCTGGCAGCGTGGCGCTTCTTGGCCGCTTCGACCGCCTGGTTGACCACGGTGTGCGGCGCGTACGTGGCGCCGTCTTGCACCTCGGGCCACAACAGCGCGAGCACGGTGAGCAACAAGGCGTCGACCGGTGGCGGTGGGTTTTTCGGCGCGAGTTGCTGGCGCGCGGCCTGCGCTGCACCGAGGCCACGCATCACTTGAAAGACCAGTGCCTGCGTGCCCGGTCGCGCCTCGCTGGGGCAACGTGCGAGTGCGTCGTTCAGCGACTGGCCCGCGCGCACGGCCTGTACGGCGTCGGCGCTATGGCCAATGAGACGAGAGAGGGGAAGAGACGGGTGATTCACCCGGGGAGTCTAAGAGGGCCGAGCGCCGGGCCGCCCCAAGCCGGCCCGCATCACCGCGGGGGATCGGCCGACGTATTCGTCGGCCGAGGGGCTGTCATCCTGCGAAGATTTTTCCCGGATTCATGATGTTCTTCGGGTCCAGCGCCTGCTTCACGCTGCGCATCATGGCCACCGCGCCGGCACCGGCTTCTTCGACCAGGAAGCCCATCTTGTGCAGTCCCACACCATGCTCGCCGGTGCAGGTGCCGTCCATCGCCAGCGCGCGCTGCACCAGTTGCAGGTTGAGCCGCTCGGCCAGCTCGCCTTCGGCGGGGAGGGCCGGGTCGATCAGGTAGCCGAGGTGGAAGTTGCCATCGCCCACATGACCAACGATGAAATACGGCAGGCCCGAGGCGTCGACCTCGACCACGCTCGCGTTGATGCACTCGGCCAGGCGCGAGATCGGCACGCAGGTGTCGGTGGTGACGCAGCGGCAGCCGGGTTTCATTTGCAGCGCGGCGAAGTAGGCGTGGTGGCGTGCCGTCCAGAGCTTGGTGCGCGCTTCGGGCGTGGTCGCCCACTCGAAGCCCTGGCCACCGAACTCGGCCGCGATCTCCTGCACGGTGGCGGCCTGCTCGGCCACGCTGGCCGCGCTGCCGTGGAACTCCATCAACAGCATCGGCGCCTCGGTGAGGCCCAGCTTGTCGTGCTTGTTGACGGCCCGCACGGCGTTCACGTCGAGCAGCTCGCAGCGCGCGATGGGCACGCCCATCTGGATGACCTGGATGGTGGTGCGCACGGCAGCGTCCACGCTCGGGAAGGTGCAGGTGGCGGCCGAGATGGCCTCGGGCAGCGGGTAGAGCTTGAGCGTGATCTCGGTCATCACGCCCAGCGTGCCTTCACTGCCCACCATCAGGCGCGTGAGGTCGTAACCCGCCGACGACTTGCGCGCGCGGGTGCCCGTGTGGATCACCTCGCCCTGCGGCGTGACGACGGTGAGGCCGAGCACGTTTTCGCGCATGGTGCCGTAGCGCACGGCGTTCGTGCCGCTGGCGCGTGTGGCCGCCATGCCGCCCAGGCTCGCATCGGCACCGGGGTCGATGGGAAAGAAGAGTCCCGTGTGGCGGATCTCGTTGTTGAGCCGCGTGCGGGTGACACCCGCCTGCACGGTGACGGTGAGGTCTTCGGGCTGCAGCGACACGATGGCCTGCATGCGGCTCAAATCGATGCTCACGCCGCCTTGCACCGCGAGCAAGTGGCCTTCGAGCGAGGAGCCCACGCCAAACGGAATCACCGGCACCGCGTGCAGGTCGGCCTGTTGCACGACAAAGGCCACTTCGTCGGTGCTTTCGCAAAACACCACCAGCTCGGGCGGCGGTGCGTCGAATGGAGACTCATCGCGGCCGTGCTGCTCGCGCACGGCCAGCGCGGCCGAGCAGCGCTCGCCGAAACGGGCCGTCAAGGCGGTGCGCATGGCCGCCGGCACGGGCCGGGGCTGAACGGGTGGCAAGACATGGGTCGGCAAAGGGGCGTTCACGGCGGTCTCCAGCGCGGGGCGCAAGAGGGCAATTCTGCGCTCGTGGCCCCGGAGCAGCGCTGGAGCAGACCCTAGAATCCGCCGACAAAGACGGATGCGCGGGAGGCGCCCATGAACTGCGTGCACCACCGCTCAACCCACGTTCGCTGACGCCTAACGTGTCACTCGATACGCTGTACACCGCCGAAACGCCCGAGGGCATTGCGCTGTCGCTGCGCCCGGCCGGGGTGGCGCCCCGGGTGCTGGCTTACATGATCGACCTGCTGGTGCGTTGCGGCATCTTCATCGTGGTGACGCTGCTGGCGCTGCCTTTCGGCGGCATGGGCACGGGGCTGTTGCTGGTCACCTACTTTTTGCTGGAGTGGATCTATCCGGTGCTGTTCGAGCTGACCCGCTCGGGCGCCACCCCTGGCAAGCGCGCCTTCGGCCTGCAGGTGGTGATGGACTCCGGCCTGCCGGTCACGCCCGCGGCCGCCCTCACCCGCAACCTGCTGCGCGCGGCCGATTTTTTCCCGTTCATGTATGCGTTCGGCCTGGTGGCGATGCTGCTGCGGCGCGACTTCAAGCGCCTGGGCGACCTCGCCGCCGGCACGCTGGTGGTCTACCGCGACACCGTGGCCTTGCACGGCGCACTGCCGCCCGCCCC
>NZ_JANOCG010000397.1:0-1814 GCF_031412075.1 Rhizobacter sp. | reverse complement strand
CAGCTCGGCCAGGCCCAGCTCGCTGCGGGCGAACTCGCGCAGCTCCGCCAGGTCTTTGTCAGCGTAGGGGCGGGCGCGGCGCGACAGGTCGCGCAGGAACTCGGTGACCTGCTCGGGCGAGTCGGCCATCTTGGGCACCATCGACACTTCGGCAAAGTTGCGGTAGCCGAGCAGCTGCGACTCTTCGTGGCGCAGCTGCAAGATCTCGCGCATGGAGGCGCTGTTGTCGTGCTCGGGTTTGCCCAGATCGCTGGCACGCGTGGCGTAGGCGGTGTAAAGCTGCTCGCGCAGCGCGCGGTTTTCACCGTACTGCATCACCGGGAAGTAGCTCGGGAAGTGCAGCGTGAGCTTGTAGCCTGGCTTGCCATCGGCCTCGGCGGCGGCACGGGCGGCGTCTTTCGCATCGGCGGGCACACCGGCCAGCTCGTCTTCGTTCACATACAGCGCAAAGCTGTCGGTCGCGTCCATCACATGTTCGGAGAACGATTGCGACAATGCCGCCTGCCGCTCCTGGATCTGCGCGTAACGCTCGCGGGCCGCACCTTGCAGCTCGGCGCCCGAAAGCACGAAGTCGCGCATGGCGTTCGACAAGGCCTGCTTGCGAGCGGGGCTCAGCTTGGCGGCGGCGGGGCTGTGGGCGATGGCCTTGTACTTGGCGTAGAGCCGCTCGTCAGCGCCCAGCCGGGTGTGGAACTCGGTGACCTTGGGCAGGCTGTCGTTGTAGGCCGCACGCAGCTCGGGGTTGTCGGCCACGTGGTTCAGGTGCGCCACGGCGCCCCAGGCTGCCCCTAGGCGCTCGGTCGCTACATCGAGCACGCCCGACATCGCGTCGTAGTCGGGAGGCACCTCATCGCTCGTCGCACGCTCCAGCGCCGCGTCGGCTTCAGCCAGCAGTTGCGTCACCGCCGGGCCCACATGCTCTGGGCGAATGGCGGCGAAGTGAGGCAGTCCGTCGAGGGCGAGGAGGGGATTGCTCATGGGTGTTTACGTTCCGCAGCTTCAATGGTGTTGACGAGGAGCATGGCGCGGGTCATGGGCCCAACGCCACCGGGGACCGGGGTGATGAAACCGGCAACCTGCGAGACACCGGCAAAGTCCACATCGCCACACAGCTTGCCTTCGTCATTGCGGTTCATTCCCACGTCGATGATGACTGCGCCCGGTTTGACCATGCCCGCGGTCAAGGTATTGCGCCGGCCCACTGCCGCCACCACCACATCGGCCTGGCGCGTGTGCTGGCCCAGATCGGCCGTGCCACTGTGGCAAATGGTGACGGTGGCATTCGCTTGCAAGAGCAGTTGTGCCATCGGCTTGCCCACGGTGTTGCTGCGCCCGATCACAACGGCGTGCTTGCCCTTCAGGTTGACGCCGGTAGTCTCGATCATCTTCATGCAGCCATACGGCGTGCAGGGTCTGAAGCCGGGCAGGCCACTGGCCAGCTCGCCGGCGCTGAGCACCGAGAAGCCGTCCACGTCTTTGGTGGGGGAGATGGCGGCGATCACCTTCTGCGGGTCGATGTGTTTGGGCACCGGCATCTGCACCAGGATGCCGTGGATGCTGTCGTCGCGGTTGAGCACGTCGATGCGTGCCAACAGATCGGCTTCGGACATGCTGGCCGCAAAGCGGTCGAGCACCGAGCGCACCCCGCTCGTTTCGCAGTCCTTGACCTTGTGGCTCACGTACACCTGGCTGGCCGGGTCATCGCCGACCAGGACCACTGCCAGCCCGGGCGTGTGGCCGCGGGCGGTGAGGGCGGCGGCGCGTTCGGCCACTTCGGCGCGGATCTTCTTGGCAAGGGCGTTGCCGTCGATGAG
>NZ_JANOCG010000396.1:0-21693 GCF_031412075.1 Rhizobacter sp. | reverse complement strand
GGCACGCGCCGCCAGGGTGTGTGGGCCGGCAACAGCTCGGCAAGCCGCGCGAGCCAGCGATCGCGCGCCAGGCCGGCGCCGCTGCGCAACACCACGCCACCGAGCCCGAGCGGGTCGACTGCAAACAGCGCAGCGACCAGGGCCTCGGACAGCGCAGTAGCGCTCATTGGCGCACCCTACGCACTCCGTGCGATCCCGCCAAGCGGGAGCGAGCCCCTTCGGGCGGCCGGGCGGGGCTCATGCGCCAAACAACTCCGCCACCGCCCGGTCGACGCGCACGCTGGAGCCGGCGTCGTCGAGCGGGTTGCGCCGCAGGCGGTGCCGCAGCGCCGGCGGGGCGACGCGCTTGAGATGGGCATCACCCACCACCCCATCGCCCTGCAAGGCGGCAAATGCGCGCGCGGCACGCACCAGCGTCAACTCGCCGCGCAGCCCATCGGTGCCCAGCGCCATGCACAGCTGGGCGGCACGCTCGAGCGCGGCGTCGGGCACGCTCACCTCGGGCAGGCGCGCGCGGCCGGCCACGATCTGTTTGCGCACCTTGGCTTCGTCCTTGGCCCATGCAGCGGTGAAGGCTTCGCCATCGCGCTCGAACGCGTCGCGCCGTTTCACCACCTCCACGCGCGACGGCAGGTCTTGCGGCGTGCGCACTTCGACCGAGAGGCCAAAGCGGTCGAGCAGCTGCGGGCGCAGCTCGCCCTCTTCGGGGTTGCCACTGCCCACCAGCACGAAGCGCGCAGGGTGGCGCACGCTCAGGCCTTCACGCTCGACCACGTTTTCACCCGAGGCGGCGACATCGATCAGCAGGTCGACCAGGTGGTCTTCGAGCAGGTTGACTTCGTCGATGTACAGAAAGCCGCGGTTCGCCCGCGCCAGCAGGCCAGGCTCGAAGGCCTTGACGCCTTGCGCCAGCGCGCGCTCCAGATCGAGCGCACCGACAACGCGGTCTTCGGTCGCGCCCAGCGGCAGGTCGACCACCGGCACCGGCACGGTGTGGCTCTTCAGTGCAGCGCCCTTGCCTTTCAGCTTGCGCGCCTCGCAGTCTTCGCAGCCCCTGGCCAGCGCCGGGTCGCAACGGTATCGACAGTCGACCACCGCGCGCATCGGCGGCAGCAGCGCGGCCAGTGCGCGCACCGCGGTCGACTTGCCGGTGCCCCGGTCGCCAAACACCAGCACACCGCCGATGCGCGCGTCGATGGCGGCAATCAGGATGGCCAACTTCATCTCGTCTTGACCCACGATCGCGGAGAAAGGAAAAACCAAAACGGGCTCCAAACGTGATGCGCAAACTCAAGCCTGAAAAATGTAAAGTTTGCTGGCGGAAGGTAGTGTCAGACTATTCTGACGGTTCGCGGTGATCCGATCAAGGAGTCTTCAATGGCCGCGCGGTGCGGGCCTGGGCTAGCGTTGCGGCGCCGAGCGAGGCCGCCGCGCCTTCTTGGCCGGCTGCACACCCACCTGACCCATCTGCCGGTGAACCTGCGCCTGCGCTTGATCGATCAAGAACTGCTCGAACGCCACCGCAACCTGCGGCAACTGGCGCGAGGCCAGGTGCATCACGAACCAATCACGCTCGATCGGGTTGTCGGGCAGCGGCAGCACCTGCAGCACGCCGGTCTGCAGCTCGAGCACACAGGTGTGCAGCGACAGGAAGGCCACGCCGAAACCCGCCGCACACATCTGCTTGATCGCCTCGTTGCTCGACATCTCGGAGCCGATGCGCAGCGGCACACCCGCCTCCTTGAAGATGCGCTCGATGGTCGAGCGTGTGCCCGAGCCGCGCTCGCGCACCAGCAGGTGCATGCCGGCGATCGCGGCAATGCCCGGCAAGCGCTCGCGCATCACCGGGTGCGAGGGCGACGCCACGAAGGCCATCGGGTGCTTGGCGAACGCGGCCGAGCTGGTCTTCAGCTCGGCGGGCGGGCGGCCCATGATCGCGACGTCGATCTCCTGCCCCGCGAGCAGGCGCACGATGTCGTCGCGGTTGCCGGCCTGCAGCTTGACCTTGACCTTGGGGTTCTGGTTGGCGAAGGTCACCAGCAACGGCGGCAGCAGGTACTCGGCCGTGGTCACGGCGCCCACGCGCAAGGTGCCGGCAAACACGCCCTGCAGCGTGGCCATCTCTTCGCCGGCTTCGCGCCAGAGCTCAAGGATGCGGCTGGCATAACCCGCGAGCAGCTCGCCCGCCTCGGTGAGGCGAATGCCGCGCCCGCTGCGCTGCAAGAGGGGCGTGCGCGCGGACTCTTCGAGCAGGCCGATCTGGATCGACACCGCCGGCTGGGTGAGGTGCATTTCTTCGGCCGCAGCCGACACGCTGCCCAGGCGCGCCACGGCATGAAAGGTGGCGAGCTGGCGGAACGAAGCTCCACGCGACAAGGGCATGGCAACACATTAGCCAAACCTAATGTCAATGTCAAAACATTTAACTTATCCGAATTGATCACGCTGCCTACATTGCACTCACCCACCACCCCACAGGAGACGATCTTGGGCCAGATGAATGAGCCGACGCAGATCACCGACACCAAGAAGCGTTATGCCGCCGGGGTGCTCAAGTACGCGCAGATGGGGTATTGGAACGGCGACTACGAGCCCAAGCCCACCGACGTGCTGGCGCTGTTTCGCATCACCCCGCAAGACGGCGTGGACCCGATCGAAGCCGCTGCCGCCGTGGCCGGCGAGTCGAGCACCGCCACCTGGACGGTGGTCTGGACCGACCGCCTCACCGCGTGCGACATGTACCGCGCCAAGGCCTACCGCATCGACCCGGTGCCAGGCATTCCGGGCCAGTACTTCTGCTACGTGGCCTACGACCTGAGCCTGTTCGAGGAGGGCTCGATCACCAACGTGGCCGCCTCGATCATCGGCAACGTCTTCAGCTTCAAGCCGCTCAAGGCGGCGCGGCTCGAAGACATGCAGTTCCCGGTGGCCTATGTGAAAACCTTCACCGGCCCGCCCACCGGCATCGTGGTCGAGCGTGAGCGGCTCGACAAGTTCGGCCGCCCGCTGCTGGGCGCCACCACCAAGCCCAAGCTCGGCCTGTCGGGGCGCAACTACGGCCGTGTGGTGTACGAGGGCTTGAAAGGCGGGCTCGATTTCATGAAGGACGATGAGAACATCAACTCGCAACCCTTCATGCACTGGCGCGACCGTTTCCTGTTCGTGATGGACGCCGTCAACAAGGCCAGCGCCGCCACCGGCGAGGTCAAGGGCAGCTACCTCAACGTGACCGCCGGCACGATGGAAGAGATGTACCGACGCGCGCAGTTCGCCAAAGACCTGGGCTCGGTGATCATCATGGTCGACCTGGTGGTGGGCTACACCGGCATCCAGTCGCTGAGCCACTGGTGCCGGCAGAACGACATGATCCTGCACCTGCACCGCGCAGGCCACGGCACCTACACACGGCAGAAGAACCACGGCGTGAGCTTCCGCGTCATCGCAAAGTGGATGCGCCTGGTCGGGGTCGACCACATCCACGCAGGCACGGCGGTGGGCAAGCTCGAAGGCGACCCGATGACGGTGCAGGGCTACTACAACGTCTGCCGCGACACGCAGACCAAGATGGACCTGCAGCGCGGCATCTTCTTCGACCAGGACTGGGGCGCGCTCAAGAAGGTGATGCCGGTCGCTTCGGGCGGCATCCACGCCGGCCAGATGCACCAGCTGATCGACCTCTTCGGCGACGACGTGGTGCTGCAGTTCGGCGGCGGCACCATCGGCCACCCGCAGGGCATCCAGGCCGGCGCCACCGCCAACCGCGTGGCGCTCGAAGCCGTGGTGCTGGCGCGCAACGAAGGGCGCGACATCAGAGGCGAAGGCCCCGACATCCTTCGCGAGGCGGCCAGGTGGTGCAGCCCGCTGCGGGCCGCGCTCGACACCTGGGGCGACATCACCTTCAACTACGCGTCGACCGACACCTCTGACTACGTGCCGACCGCAGCTGTCGCCTGATCGAACCGTTCGCCCTGAGCCTGTCGAAGGGCACTTCGACAGGCTCAGGGCGAACGGAGTGAAGGCACGGTCTCTCCACACTTCCAGGACCCACCACCATGCGAATCACCCAAGGCACCTTCTCCTTCCTGCCCGACCTGAGCGACGCGCAAATCACCAAGCAGGTGGACCATTGCCTGTCGAAGGGCTGGGCCATCGGCCTCGAATACACCGACGACCCGCACCCGCGCAACACCTTCTGGGAGATGTACGGCAACCCGATGTTCGACATCGAGGATGCGGCCGCCGTGATGCTGGAGATGCGGCACTGCCGCGAGGTTTTCCCCAACCATTACATCCGCCTCAGCGCCTACGACTCCACCCACGGCACCGAGTCGGTGGTGCTGTCGTTCATCGTCAACCGGCCGCGCAAGGAACCGGGGTTCCGCCTGGTGCGCACCGAATCGGCCGGGCGCACGATGAGCTACAGCATCGAGAGTTATGCGGTGCAGCGTGAGCCTGAGGGGGAGCGGTATTGAACGCCCACCTGCTCCGTCATTCCCGCCCTTCGGCAAGCTCAGGGCAAGCCGAGCTTTCCCCGGGCGGGAATCCAGCATGCAGGCAGGCATGCTGGCCCAGCCGTGCGCGTGCCAACAGATTCACCGCCAAGGCGCAAAGGTCGCCAAGATCGCAAAGAATCCAGAGCGCTCTCTTTTCCTTTGCGACCTTTGCGTTCTTTGCGCCTTGGCGGTCAAGAAACCGTGCCCTGGCCCCAGCCTGGATTCCCGCCTGCGCGGGAATGACGGTGGCCCCATGAACGCCCCCCACACCCCCAGCCAGCTGCTCGAAGCCTCCGGCGTGCGCGCCCTGCTCGACCAGCTCGATGCCGAGCTGATCGGCCTGGCGCCAGTGAAGGGCCGCATTCGCGACATTGCCGCGCTGCTGCTGATCGACAAGCTGCGCGAGCAGCAAGGCCTGCAGTCGACACCGCCGTCGCTGCACATGTGCTTCACCGGCAACCCCGGCACCGGCAAGACCACCGTGGCGATGCGCATGGCCGAGGTGCTCAAGCAGCTGGGCTACGTGCGCAAGGGCCACCTCGTCGCGGTGACCCGCGACGACCTGGTCGGCCAGTTCATCGGCCACACCGCCCCCAAGACCAGGGAGGTGCTGAAGAAGGCCATGGGCGGCGTGCTCTTCATCGACGAGGCCTACTACCTCTACAAGCCCGAGAACGAGCGCGACTACGGGCAAGAGTCGATCGAGATCCTGCTGCAGGTGATGGAGAACCACCGCGACGACCTGGTGGTGATCCTGGCGGGCTACAAGGACCGCATGGACACCTTCTTCGGCAGCAACCCGGGCATGGCCTCGCGCATCGCACACCACATCGACTTCCCCGACTACAGCGAAGCCGAGCTGATGCAGATTGCCCAGCTCATGCTGACGCAGCTGAACTACCGCTTCGACGAAGCCGCCACGCCGGCCTTCACCCGCTACGTCAGCCTGCGTCGGCAGCAGCCCCACTTTGCCAACGCACGCTCGATCCGCAATGCGCTCGACCGCATCCGCCTGCGCCACGCCACCCGCCTCTTCATGACCGACACGGCGCTGACGCGCGAACAACTCAGCACGCTGAGCGCAGAAGACATCCTGGCCAGCCGGGTGTTTGGGAGCCACGAAGGAAGCAAGGAGCACAACGCATGAGCATCCACGCATTGATCTTCGATGTGGACGGCACCCTGGCCGACACCGAAGAAGCCCACCGCGTCGCCTTCAACCTCGCTTTCGAGCGCTACCGGCTTGGCTGGGTCTGGGAGCCGGGGGAATACCGAGCGCTGCTCAGCACGACCGGTGGCAAGGAGCGCATGGCGCGCTACATCGACGAGTTGCCCCTTGGCGCGGCCGAGCGCCACCGAATGCACCTGCTGGTGCCCGACATCCACGCCGAGAAGACACGCTTCTACAGTTCTTTCGTCAACGACGGTGCAGTGCCGTTGCGCCCCGGCGTCGCGCGCCTTCTTGACGAAGCGCGCTCGGCCGGCTGCCTGCTGGCCATTGCCAGCACCACCACGGCGGTCAACATCGACAAGCTGCTGCAGGCGACCCTGGGCCCGCGCGGGCTCGACCTGTTCAGCGTGATCGCCTGCGGCGACCAGGTGCGCGCCAAGAAACCCGCACCCGACATCTACCGCCTGGCGCTGCGTGCCCTGGAGCTCCCGCCCGAGCAGGCGATCGCGTTCGAAGATTCGCCCAATGGGCTGCGCGCCGCGCTGGCTGCCGGCCTGTGGACGGTGGTCACGCCGAACTTCTGGACCGAAGACAAGGATTTTTCGGCCGCCTCGCTGGTGCTGCCCCACTTGGGCGACCCATCCCGGCCTCTGCGCGGCGAGCCTGGCCACCGTCTGCGCTCGGCCGCGTGGCTGAGCTTCGACGAGCTCGTGCGTCTGGCGAGCATGCAGCCCCGATGAACCGCATCGACGCGATCGCCTTCGACCTCGACGGCACCCTCGTCGACAGTGCCGGCGGCATCGCGCATGCGCTCAATTCGGCGCTGGCCGAGGCCGGCCTGCCCGCCTTCACCGAGCGCACGGGGCGCACCTGGATCGGCGACGGCCCCGACGCCCTGATCGCCCGCGCCCTGGGGGCGCACGACAGCCGCACTCCCCGCGCGACGGAGGCCGCCGCGGCCGACCCGCACGGCCTGGCCGCGCGGCTGCGGCGCGGCTTCGATGCCGCCACGCTGCAATCCCCCATGCAAGGCAGTTCGGTGTTCAACACCATCCCCGAGTTGCTGGCGACACTCGCCCCGCGCTACCCACTGGTGGTGGTGACCAACAAGCCCACTCTGCTGGCGCGCGCGGTGCTGCACGAAGCGGGCCTGTTGCCACACTTCAAGGCCGTGCACGGGCCCGAGGCGCCCGAGCAACGCAAGCCCTCGCCTCACCTGCTGCAGCAGGCCGGCCAGGCGCTCGGCGTCGACACGAGCGCGCTCTTGATGGTGGGCGACGCCGAAGGCGATATCGCCGCCGCGCGCGCCGCCGGCTGCCGCGCCGCATGGGCGGGCTGGGGCTACACGGCGCATGCCCCCGCCAACGTTCAGTCACGCGTGTGGCGCCTGCACACGCCGCGCGATCTGCTCTCGCGATTGGCCCCAGAGCCACGCGGCCACACCAAAAACCAATCGAGGAGAACGCCATGCCCACCGGTGGAAAGTCCACGCTCACGCAGTTCCTGATCGAAGAACGCCGCCGCCACCCGGGCGCCACCGGCGATCTCAACGCGCTGGTCACCGATGTGTCGCTCGCCTGCAAGGCGATTGCGCGCAAGGTGGCGTTTGGTGAACTCGCCGGCGTGCTGGGCAGCGTCGGCAGCGACAACGTGCAGGGCGAAAACCAGAAGACGCTCGACGTGCTGAGCAACCAGCTCTTCATCCGGGCCACCGAATGGGGCGGCCACCTGGCCGGCATGGCCTCTGAAGAAATGGAGCAGCCCTACACCCTGCCGCCGCAACACCCGCGCGGCAAGTACCTGCTGCTGTTCGACCCGCTCGACGGCTCGTCGAACATCGACGTCAACGTGGCCGTGGGCAGCATCTTCTCGGTCTTGCGCGCCGCCACGCCGGGGCAAGACCCGCAGCCGGCCGACTTTCTGCAGGCCGGCAGCACGCAGGTCTGCGCGGGCTATGCGATCTACGGGCCGTCGACCATGCTGGTGCTGACCTTCGGCCGCGGCACGCACGCGTTCACACTCGACCCGATGCTCGGCGAATGGGTGCTGAGCCACCCGGAGCTGCGCATCCCGCACCAGACACACGAGTTTGCGATCAACGCGTCGAACAGCCGCTTCTGGGAGCCCGCGGTGAAGCGCTACGTCGACGAATGCCTGGCCGGCCAGACCGGCCCGCGCGGGGCCGACTTCAACATGCGCTGGATCGCCTCGCTGGTGGCCGAGACGCACCGCATCCTGATGCGCGGCGGTGTGTTCCTCTACCCGCGCGACCGCAAAGACCCGAGCCGGGCGGGCCGGCTGCGCCTGCTCTACGAGGCCAACCCGATCTCGTTCCTGATCGAGCAGGCCGGCGGCGGCGCGAGCACCGGGCGCACGCGGCTGATGGACACACGCCCCGAGTCGCTGCACCAGCGCATCGGTTTCGTGTTCGGCTCCAAGGACGAGGTCTCGCGCATCGAGCAATACCACCGCGACGAGCCGCACGAGGCCTACGACTCGCCGCTGTTCGGCCACCGCGGCCTGTTTGCCGACACCGCGCACTGACGAGGGCCGCCGCATGTCCATCAAACACCCCGTCATCGCGATCACCGGCTCGTCGGGCGCCGGGACCACCTCGGTCACGCGCACTTTCGAAAACATCTTTCGCCGCGAAGGTGTGGCCGCGGCCATCGTCGAGGGCGACAGCTTTCACCGCTACGACCGCGTGGCGATGAAAGCCGCCATGGCCGACGCCGAGCGCGAGGCCCGCCCGCACTTCAGCCACTTCGGCGAAGACGCCAACCTGTTCGAGGAGCTGCAGGCGCTGTTCAGCAGCTACGCCGAGAGTGGCACCGGCACCAGCCGCATGTACCTGCACAACGACGAAGAAGCCGCGCCCTTCAAGCAGCCGCCCGGCACCTTCACCGCCTGGGCACCGCTGCCCGAGAGCGAGCTGCTGTTCTACGAAGGACTGCACGGCGGCGTGACGACCGAGAGGGTCAACGTGGCGCGCTTCGTCGACCTGCTGATCGGCGTGGTGCCGGTGATCAACCTCGAATGGATTCAAAAGATCCACCGCGACAAGAGCACACGCGGCTACTCCACCGAAGCGGTGACCGACGTGATCTTGCGCCGCATGCACGAGTACGTGCATTACATTTGCCCGCAGTTCACGCGCACCCACATCAACTTTCAACGTGTGCCGGTGGTCGACACCTCCAACCCGTTCATCGCGCGCACCATCCCGACGGCCGACGAAAGCCTGGTCGTGATCCGATTCGCCAACCCGAAAGGCATCGACATGCCCTACCTGCTGAGCATGCTGCACGACTCGTTCATGTCACGCGCCAACACGCTGGTCGTGCCGGGCGGCAAGATGGAGTTGGCCATGCAACTGATCTTCACGCCGATGATCATGCGGCTGGTGGAGCGGCGCCGAAAGGCGCTGCAAAGCTGAGGGCCCGTCCCTGAACACGATGGCACTGCTCCCGCCCGACCACCCCGAACGCCTGGCGCTGGCCGACGAGGTGCATGCGCGCCCGCCCGAGCCACTGCAAACGCCCTCGCGCGCCACCTACGTGGCCGTGCTGGTCGAACCCGCCGACCGCGAGCGCGAACTGGCGCACCTGGCCCGACTGTGCGAGCAGCACGACGTGCCGCTGCCGATGCCGGGGGCCAGCCACTTCGTCGCCACGCTCGGCGGCCTGCGCCTCAAGTGGGAGCGCCACGGCGAGTTCTCGGGCTACACCTTCTTCAGCGCCGGGCTGGGCCCACGGCCTTACAGCGAACCACCCACGTCGCTGCTGCCCGCGGGTTGGCTCGCCGCCATCCCCGGGGTGAGCGTGGCGGCCGTGCACGCCGAGCTGATGCAGGCCGAGGGCGGCGGCATGCCCGACACGGCCACGCTGGCGCAGCACTTCAACGGCAACATCGTGATGGGCGCTGAGATCGGCGACGGCACGGGCCTCGCGTTCACCGACTTTCGCATCCACGAAGACGGCTGCGCCCGCATGCTGGTGGTGAACCGCAGCTTCACGCAGCGCCAGGCCGGCCGCATGCTGCAGCGCCTGTTCGAGATCGAGGCCTACCGCATGATGTCTTTGTTGGCGCTGCCGATCGCACGCCGCCAGCAGCCGCGCATCGTGGCCATCGAAAAGGCGCTCGCCGCCCTCACCGAAGACATCGCCCGCGAGCACCACAGCAGCCACGACGAGACCTTGCTGCAGGAGCTCACCCGCCTGGCCGCCGAGGTCGAAAGCGGGCTGGCGGCCAGCCAGTTCCGCTTTGGCGCCTGCCGCGCCTACTTCGAGCTGGTGACACGGCGCATGGCCGAGCTGCGCGAAACCCGCATCCCCGGCGTGCAGACCATCGAAGAGTTCATGGCCCGGCGCTTCACTCCCGCGGTGGCCACCTGCAACACCGTGTCGCAGCGCCTGCACGATCTGTCAGAGCGGGTGGCGCAGGCGAGCAACCTGCTCTCTACCCGCGTGGGCATTGCACGCGAGCGCCAGAACCAGGCCCTGCTCGGCTCGATGGACCGCCGCGCCCGCCTGCAGCTGCGCCTGCAGCAAACGGTCGAAGGCCTGTCGGTCGCCGCGATCGTCTACTACGTGGCCGGTCTCGCCGGCTATGGCGCCAAGGCGCTCAAGGCGGCGGGCGTGCCGATCCACCCCGACGTGGCGGTGGGCATCGTGGTGCCCGTGGCCGCGCTGGTGGTGATGCTCGCGGTGCGGCGCATCCATCGGCGCATTGCGCGCGACGAGAGCGAGGCGACTCACGGCTCCAGTTCAAGCACACGGTGATCCGCGTTTTCATGCGGCTCCGTTCCGTTCGGGCTGAGCGGGTCGAAGCCCTGCTCGCGCATTGCGCCTTCGCTCAGCACCCCTTCGACGGACGGTCCTTCGACAGGCTCAGTCCCTGCTCAGGGCGAACGGATGAGGCAAGAGGCGGCCGATCCGTCATGGGCTCTGCTCCTCCGATCTTCAAACGCTCGCGCGATACGCTCCCGACCCAGCTCGATCAGTTCTTCGGCGCGCCAGAACTCGAAGAAGCCGCAGGCGTTTCGGGGATCTGAACCAGCGCATCGGGCAGGCTAGCCGACAGGCGCAGCCGGTGCCACTGCCCAGCACCGGGGGAAACCGAGGTCGAATCTGCAGACATGTCGGGGTGAGAACTCCTGGCCGCCCGGTCCACACCGGGCGGCAGGCAACACCTTGCAAAACACAGCCCAATCAGGACATTCAGGCGGCCGTGACGGCAATCCGCCGCGGCTGCGCATGCGCCTGCTTCGGGATGCGCAGCGTCAGCACGCCGTCTTTCAGGTTGGCCTCGATGCGCGTGGTGTCGAGCTCGCGGCTGAGCGTGAAGCTGCGGCGATAACGCGGCACGCGCACTTCGGCATAGACCGCTTCCAGGCCCTCAGGGGTGATCTGGCGCACCGTGCCTTCGATCAGCAGGGCATCGCCCTCGACCTTCAGCTCCAGTTGCTCTTTCTGCACACCGGGCAGGTCGGCCAGCAGCGTGATGCCGCCGGCGTCCTCGAACACGTCGACCGCCGGCAGCACGGCGCGCTGCTGCTCGGGTTCGGCGTTGTTGCGGGTCATTGGCTTGTTGTCGCTCATGATGGGTTCTCCTTGGCTAGGTAACGCGCGTCACTGCACGCTGATGCGCTTGGGTTGGGCCGATTCGCGGCGGGCCACGCTCACCTGGAGCACGCCGTCGCGGTAGCTGGCGTTGACCTGCGCGGGGTCGATGTCGTCGGGCAGCGAGATGGTGCGGCTGAAGCTGCCGGCGCCGCGCTCGCGGGTGTAGACCTGCAGCTTGGGGTCGTTGGCCGGGATGCCCGGCGCGCGCTCGCCCGAGATGCGCAGCACGCCGCGGTCGAGCGTGACCTCGATCTTCGAGGCCTCGAGCCCGGGCGCAAAGGCATAGATCTCCACGCTGGTGGGCGTGTGGCCCACATTGACCGCCGGCAGCGTGCCAGGCGCGACGGAGCGGATGCCGCTGGGCAAACCCGAGACGCCAAACACGTCATCGAGTTCACGGCGCAGGCGCTCGAACTGACCGAACAGGTTGCCCGGGTGATTCAGGATCGATTCGTACATGGTGTGTGTCCTCCGATTCAGGGTTGACACCGGCAGGAGACCAGACCCGCCGGCTCGATTCCCGACATAGGGTCGGCCAAAACGGTTTCAAGGGGGCAGGAACACACTGCTTTTTGCCCCGGGGCAAAACTCGCGCGCAGATTCAGCGCGGAAGATGCTTCCGGGCATGAGACCGAACTGTCTCGGCGAACGTCGCCACGTCGAACGGCTTGGCGATGTATCCGTCGCACCCCGCCGCGCCCATCTTGACCTCGTCGCCCTTCATCGCGAACGCGGTGAACGCCACGACCACGATGTGTCGCATCGCGGGGTCGGCCTTGAGTTGCCGGGTCAGCTCGAGGCCGCCCAAGCCGGGCATCTGGATGTCCATCAGGATCAGGTCCGGCCGGAAGGTCGCAATCAGCAGCATGGCGTTGGTCGAGTCCGTCGTCGCCTCGACCACGAACGCAGCGGCATCGAGGACAAATCTCGCGAGATCGACCGTCGCGACGTTGTCGTCGACAACCAGGACACGGAGCGCCCTCATGACAGAGCGCCGGTCGACGGCTTGACGGCAAACGCGCGCCAGCTGCGCAACGCGTCCAGCGTGGCATCGATCGACCCGCCGCGCTTGCTCAGGATGGCCCGCGCCGACTGGCCCAGCGTCGCATAGTCCGCTTCGGTGAGAAGCATGCTGGTCCAGATGAACACCGGCGTATGGCGCCAGGCCGGCAGGCGCTGCAGTGCATCGAGCATGGCGAAGCCGTCGAATTCCGGCATCACCAGGTCCAGGATGATCGCGTCGGGGCGGTGCCGCTCGAGTGCGCCAAGCGCCTCGCGGCCGTCCAGCAGGCCCACCGCGTCGATGCCGATGACCTTGAGCGTGGCCCGCATCAGGTCCAGCGCCAGCGGGTCGTCGTCGACCACCATCACGTTGGTCGGGCCGATCCCCGGTCGCCGAAACCGAGCCACTGCCGACACGACCTCGTCCGTGCGTATCGGCTTGCACAACACGTCGGCAATCGCGAACGTGGCCGCGGTTCCAGCCTGTGCACGCATCGTCATGCCCACCACCGGCGATTCGCGGCTCATGCCATTGGCCCGGATTCTGTTCAGCACGCCGAGGCCTGATTCGTCCGGGAGCAACAGGCCCAGCGTGATCGCGTCGTACGCGCGATGGCAAGCGTGCTGCACCGCCTGCTCCCCCGTGGCGGTGGTGTCGACATGGAACCCGGCGGCCGTCAGGCCCGCAACGAGTTGAGGCGGGTCGTCTCGAGCGTCATGAATCACCAGCAGGCGAGGTTCGGTCGCACTTGCCAACCGGTCCTGTGCCACTGCAGGCTGGATGGGGTCCGTCCCGTGGATGCGGTTCAGCACCGCATGGAACACGCTGCCATGGCCGAGCGTGCTGCGCACGCCGACGCTTCCGCCTTGCGCCATCACCAGGCGTCGCGTGAGGGCCAGACCCAGACCGGAGCCTTCATACTTTTTCGTGGACCCGGCGTCGAGCTGCTGGTACGCGGTGAACAGGCGCAGCAGGTTGGCGTCGGCGATGCCGACGCCGGTGTCCTCGACCTCAAGCCGAAAGTGGCGCGCGCCCGAGGCGCCCGCCCGCACGGTGATCAGGCCGCCTTCCGGCGTGAACTTGATCGCGTTGGACAGGTAGTTGTAGAGCACCTGCTTCAGTCGCGCGGGGTCGAGCACCAGGCTCCCCAGCGACTGCTCGATGTCGACGACCACCCGCAGGCGCTTGCGCAGGATCTCGGTGTGCAGGATGCCGTGCACTTCCGCGGCGAGCACGGCCAGGTCAAACGCCTCCGGGAAAAATTCCAGCTTGCCCGCCTCGACCTTGGACAGGTCGAGGACATCGTTGATCAGGCGCAACAGATGGCGCCCGCTGCTGGCGATGTGGCCCAGGAAGGTCTGGTGCTCTGGTGCGCCCGGCGCAACGGCACCCATCTGCAGCAGGTCGGCGAAACCGATGATGGCGGTCAAGGGCGTGCGCAGCTCGTGCGACATGTTGGCCAGGAACAGGCTCTTCAGCCGGTTCGCTTCCTGGATCTGCCGGTTTTCGCCTTCGAGTTCGAGCGCCTTGACCCGAGCAGCGTCGGCCAGGCGGCGCTGCGCCTGAAACGCCCGCGCCATCGCGAGGCGCTCGATGGCGTTCTCGACCGCCTGGGTCAGGGTCTCTGGCAGCAGCCACGCCTTGCCAACGTAGTCGTGCGCGCCAGCGCGCAGTGCGGCCTGATTGAGGCCGAGCTCCATCGACGCAGTGAGAACCACCACCGGGACGCTCATCAGCCCGTCGCCGTCGCGCGGCAGACGCTTCAGCACCTCGAAGTCATCCGCGTCGGGCAAGCCGAGGTCGAGCACGACGCAGTCTGGCCGCGGCGATTGCGCACACAGGTGCAGTGCCGCTTCGGCCGACGACGCCTCGCTGAACTGGTACCGGCGCTTGGAGCCGTTGAGCAGCGCCGCCTTGGCCTCGGCGCGGTCAAGCGGGTTGTCGTCGACGATCAGCACGTGCATCGGCACGGGGCCTCGGCCGTTCATGCCCACCGCCTCGTGGGTGACGAGGTGACGGCGCTCTTTGGCAGCGGGGCGCGGCTGAGCCACCTTTCGAAGATGGCTTCGAGCGTGCGCAGGCAGTCGGTGTGTTGCACGCTCTTCACATGGAAGGCGCTGGCCCCCGCCACGCAAAACGCATGACGGTCGCTCGGGTTGATGCTGGTGGTGAACACCACGACCGGCAGGTGATCCAGCAGGCCGTCGCTGCGCAGGTGTTCGAGCAGGGCCAGGCCATCCAGGCACCGCAGGTTGGAGTCCAGCAGCATGAACGAAAACGCGCCCGCCTGGTCGCGCGCCAGCAGGCGCCACGCCACTTCGGCATCTGCAGCGCGAATCAGGCGGTTGCCCACCTTGGCGCGCGTCGCTGCAACGAGCACGGTGTCGAAATCGTCGTCGCAGTCTTCGACCACGAGCACGGGCCGCGGGTCGTTGTTTCTGGTGTCAATCGGCATGGGGGTGAACCTCGGGAAGTTTGGCGCCGGGCAGCGTGAAGTAGAAGGTTGAGCCGACGCCAAGCTCCGACTCGAACCAGAGCCGGCCGTGGTGCTGCTCCACCATCTTGCGAGCGATCGTCAGGCCCGCACCACTGCCACCACCGTATGCGTCTTGCGCGTGCAGGCGCTTGAAGATCGCAAACACGCGGTCCTTGTGGCGCATGTCGATGCCGATGCCGTTGTCGCGCACATAAAAAAGCGTGTCACCCGCGGCTTGCGCGGGCGCCGACAGCGGCCTGGGCAGCGCAGGTGCCGCCTCGTTCGAACCGATGTAGCCGATCTCGACCCAGGGTTGCGGCTTGTCGGTGTATTTCGCGGCGTTCGAGATCAGGTTGGAGAAGACCTCCCGCACGCGCACCCGATCGCAATGGGCGACCGGCAGCGGCCGCGGCACGCGCACCTCGACGGCGCTCTCTGGCAGGCGGGCGCCGAGCATCTCCATGGACTCGATGAGCAAGGAACCGAGGTCGATGTCTTCCATGTCCAGCGTCGTCCGCCCGACCTTTGAGAAGTGAAGCAAGGCGTTGAGCAGCGTGTCCATGCGCACCGTCAACCGAAGCAGCCACTCGACACGCGCGGGGTCTTGTGAGACGCCGGCCTGGGCGTCTTCCAGCAAGCGGTGCGCGTACTTGTTGATGCCGCGCAGCGGCTCCTTCAGGTCGTGGCCGGCCACATAGGCAAAGGCGTCGAGCTCGGCATTGCTGCGCGCGAGTTCGGCGTTGGCCTCGGCCAGCTGCTCGGCGCGCACGACGACCAGGTCCATGACCATGCGGCGCATCTGCTGAGCGGCTGCGATTTCGACCTTTCGCCATGGGCTGGACCGGCCGCGCACCTCCTCCTGCCACAGGTCGAAGCTGCGCCGCGGTGTCAGGCGCGGCCCCAGCGGGCCGACCTCGGTGGGCTTCCCGTGCGGGTTGCCGGCCCAGTTGAAGGTCTGAACCTGTTCACCACGAAACCACAGGATCAGCGGGCTGTCGGCATGCCGCGACACCGCAGTCGCCAGGACGCCACTGGCACGCTCAGCAAACTCGGCTGCGGCGGGATACGCGGCGCCCAAGGCGTCGGTGGCATAGGTTTGAAGCCCATCGGGCACTTGATCGATGCGCTGGCGCAGCCACGCGGCCAGCGGCGTCAACTGCGGCTCGTCGGGCGTGTGGCCTGCGGTGAGCCAGCGACCGCGCTGGAAGATCGCGACCCCGTCGGCCTGGATACCGTCGAGCAGGCTCGGCGACGAAGCGGCCACGACCGACAGCTGACCGTCCGCCGCCGCGCGCGCCAGCACGGCAAGGTGAACCGCGTCGAGATGGATGCGGTATTGCAGGTGCTCGCGCAACTCGGCCTGGGCGATCTCGAGCGAGGCAATCTGCGCCAGAAACTCGGCGGCCGCCCGCAGCGGATACGCCAAGGGCCGGGGCGTGTAGTGGTGGCAGGCAATCAGCCCCCAGAGGGCGCCGTCGCGAAGAATGGGCATCGTCAAGGTGGCAGCGACGCCCATGTTCTGCAGGTACTCGGTGTACATGACCGACGCACCACGCAGCGCGCAATGGGTCATCTCCAGCGGGCGCTGCGTGTCGGGGTTGAGCAGCGGCACCATCTCGCACAGCCCGCCCTGGGCGTGCGGCAGGGGCCGAACACCGATCTTCTTGAAGATCTCGCGCGCCGGCCTCGGGATGTCGCTGGCCGGGTAGCGCAAGCCATGCCACGACGGCAGGTCTTCGCGCCGCGCATCGGCCATCACTTCGCCGCTGTCGTCGGCATGGAAGTGGTAGACCATCGCCCGATCGAGACCCGTGATGCGGCGCGCTTCGTGCGCGACCACCTCGCAGAAATCAGCCAGCGAGCGGCTGCTCTTGAGACGACCGATGGTTTTTCTGACCATCGAGAAGTAGTCGCCGTCCTGCCCCACCACGGGCGGACCCCGGCCGCTCGGCTCCATTTCGAGCAAAAGCACGCCGTCGGCCGTGTGGATCGTCATGTCCACCGGCGAAGCGTCGGCGGGTGACCCGGGCAGGCGCGCTGTCAGCGCGTAGCACGGGTTGTGATCCAGGACCTCGGTGTGGCTGAGCGCCCGGATTCGCTCGGCCGCTTCGGCACCGACGACCTGCGACAACGGGCCTGCCAACACCTGATCGACAGACAAGCCCGTCCAGAGCGCGCAGTTCTCGCTCACCTGGGTCACGACAAGATCGTCGAGGCGCAAGGCCAGCAGCATCCCGTGGGACTGGATGCAACCCGGCGTCTGAACCGGCTCGTCATCGCAGTTGGACAGCGAGATGCCGTGGCGCTTGATGCTGTAGGGAACAGGCAGGGAGATCCCGGGGATCATGCGAGCCCCTCCAGCGTGCATCGGGCGGCGCCCGCCATCACGGGGTCAGGGCCAGACAAAGTGGCTGCCACGCGCGCTGTCAGGCCCTTCGAGCCAGAAGCGAACTTCGGCGGCCAGCGTCATCACGTCCACCGGCTTCGCGATGTAGCCATCGAACCCGGCAGTTTGGAGCTTCAGCGCATCGCCCTTGAGGGCATACGCCGTGAAGGCGACGATGACGATGTGCTTCGTTGCCGGGTCGGCCTTCAATTGCCGCGTGAGTTCGATGCCGTCCATGATCGGCATCTGCACATCCATCAGGATGAGGTCGGGCAAAAAGACCGGGATCTGCAACAGCGCCTCGCTTGCACTCGGCGAGCTCTCGACCTCGTAGGCCGCCGCAGAAAGAACGAACTTCGCCATCTCGATGAACATCTCGCTGTCATCGACGATCAGGACACGCATCTGGGGCATGTTCAGTGGGGGGTCCAGGTGGAGCCGACCGGCGCTTGGCAGCGCCTGGTCGGAAAGGTTGAGATGTTCGACGCCAAGCCGGTTGCGCCACGCCGATTGCACGGCGTTCGGCCACTCCCGAGGCAAAGGCATGACCGACGTTGAACAGGAGTGTTGCCAGGTTGCAGCGCGCCGTCTGTGCGCTACCCAACACCCGGGACACTGCAGGCGCGACATTTCAACTCGCGCGTGTGCCCCATGAGACTCACCCCGCCTTGCGCTCTCCCCGCCCGGGGCACTGCAAGAAGAGGCGCGACAGCGTGTGCGTGAGCGCGACACGCTCACCGCCATCGGTGGCCTGCAGGCCCGCCATCGGCCCGTGCAGCATCTTCTGCGTGATGCCGCGTGACAAGGCGTCGAGCACCGCGTCGATGTCTTCACCCTTTGCCAGCAGCTTGCGTGCGCGCTGCAGTTCGGCGGCGCGCCAGGTTTCGGCCTGGGTCTGCAAGGCCTGGATCAGCGGCACGGTGTCGCGTGTACCGAGCCACCGCACAAAATCTTGCACGCCCGACTCGATGATGCTTTCGGCCTGGCCCACGGCGGCGTGGCGCTTGTCGCTGCCGGCCTGCACGATCTGCGCAAGGTCGTCGAGCGTGTAGACATAAGCGTCGGCCAGCGCTGCGACCTCGGGTTCGATGTCGCGCGGCACCGCCAGGTCGACCATCAGCATCGGCCGGCGGCGGCGCTGCTTGAGCGCGCGCTCGACGGCGCCCAGCCCAATCAACGGCAGCGGGCTCGCGGTGCACGACACCACCACGTCGAAATCGGCCAGGCGCGACATGGCGGTGGTCAGACCGATCGCTTCGGCCTTGAAGTGCGCGGCGAGCGCTTCGCCACGCGCGAGGTTGCGGTTGCCGACGGTCAACAGCTTGGGTGAGCGCCCGGCCAGGTGGGCAAGCACCGGGGCTGCCATGTCGCCGGCGCCGAGCACCAGCACCTTCAACTCGCCGAAGTCTTCGAACAGCTGCGTGGCCAGCCGCACGATGGCGGCCGCCAGGCTCACGGTGTGCATGCCGATCTCGGTGCCGCTGCGCACCTCTTTGGCGACCGCAAACGAGCGCTGGAACAACTGGTGCAACGTGCTGCCGAGCGTGCCGGCGGTGTCCGCCGAGCGCACCGCCTGTTTGAGCTGGCCGAGGATCTGCGTTTCGCCGACCACCATCGACGACAAGCCACTGGCCAGCCTGAAGGTGTGGCGCGCGGCGCCGGCGTCTTCGAGCACATAGAAGTGGCGTTGCAGCTCCTGGGCTGCCATGCCGCCCGACTCGGCCAGCCAGCCCAGCGCCTGCTCGGCCATGGAGGCGGTGTCGGTGCTGTCGCTGCCGACGTAGAGCTCGGTGCGGTTGCAGGTGGAGACGATGGCGACCTCGGTCGCCCGCTTCAGGCGGCCGCTCACGGCGCGCAGCGTGGGCACCAGTTTTTCGCCGGGGAATGCAAAACGCCCGCGCACGTCGAGCGGCGCGGTGGTGTGGTTCAGGCCGAGGGCGATGACGCTCATGCAAGACTCCGGCGATGGGCATTCGCGTCACGTGCGCCGCGACGCCAGCGCAACCAGAGGTCGGTGCCATGGGCGAGCCCGGCGGCCACGAGAAACAGCGCGACCCATGCGGCGCCTGCACCGTGCGCGAGGCAGCGCAGGGCGAGCATGAGGCACAGGCCCGAGGCCATGTTGAGTGCGAAGTCGCGCGGGGCGACACCTTTGCCGGTGATGCGGTGATAGACCACCAGGGCCGCGCCTTCGAGCAGCGTGAACACGATCACGAGGTCGATCAGCAGCGCGATGAGTGGACTGTCGTTCATGCGTTCACCTCAAGCCGAGCCGAACGGCCCGTTGAGCTTGACCGTCTGCCAGTTCAAGGCCGCTGCGATGGTCACCCACACGAGGTAGGGCGCAAGCAGCCAGGCGGCCACCTTGGCAAAACGCGCCAGCAGCAGCATCAGCGCAAGCACCGACAGCCACAACACGGGCACTTCGAGCAGCGACCAGTCGGGCCGGTGCAGGCGAAAGAACAGCAGGCTCCACAGCACATTGAGAAAGCCGTTGGCCGCAAACAGCATCAGCATCCATTCGCGCTGCGCGCTGGAGGGAGCGCGCCGCCAGCCGATCACACCGGCCGTGGCGGCAAGCGCGAAGATGGTCGTCCAGATGGGGCTGAAGGCCCAGTCGGGAGGCTTCCACGCGGGCTGCTTGAGGTTCACGTACCAGGGGCCGAGGTCGGTCATCAGCCCACCCAGCACGGCGACGAAGATCGCCGAGCCTGCCGCGATGACGATGGGCTTCCACCGGCTCATACCCGCGCCAGCCCGAACAGGTGCGCCAGGTCCTTGAAGAAGATGCGCACATGGGCCATGGGCTTCTTGCGCGCCAGTTCCTTGTTCATGTACGACTCGAAGGTGAGTTGCTGAACGTCGCGGTCTTTGCAGATGGCGACGAAGCGCTCGCGCAGCCGGTCGCTCGAGTACCAGAACCACTGCATGATGCCGAGCACACGAAACACCGTACCGTGTGCCTTCATGAAGCGCTTGCGGGCGCCTGCCAGCGCGCTCACCCGGCCGGTGGCGAGCAGCGACTCGACCGCCTCGGCCGCGAGCCGCCCGCCGTACATCGCGTAGTAGATGCCCTCGCCCGAGGCGGGCGCCACCACACCGGCGGCGTCGCCTGCGAGCACCACGTCGCGGCCGTTGTCCCAGCGCGGCAAGGGTTTCATCGGGATCGGCGCGCCCTCGCGGCGCAAGGTCTGCGCATCGACCAGGCAGGCGGCCGTGCGCAGGCGGCCCACGGCGCCGCGCAGCGAGAAGCCCTTGTCGGCGCTGCCGGTGCCCACGCTCATCGTGTCGCCGTGCGGGAAGACCCAGCCGTAGAAATCGGGCGACAGCGTGCCGCGGTAATAAACGTCGCAACGCGAGGCGTCGAAACCGGCCGGCAGCGCTTCAGGCGTGCGCAAGATCTCGTGGTACGCAAACACATACCGCGTGCGCTCGGCGCCCGGCACTGTCTGTCGAGCCACCTCGGAGCGCGCGCCATCGGCGCCGACGATGGCGCGGGCGCGCACGTGGGCCGAGACCTCGCGCTTCATGCCGGGCCCGTCGGCGAGGCGCGCCTTGAAGTGCACCACGCTCACACCATCGGCATCGCGCGTGATGCGCTCGAAGCTGCCCACGCGGCGCAGCGCGCCGGCATCCGCCGCGCGGCAGCGCAACCACTCGTCGAACTGGTCGCGGTTGACCATGCCGACGAAGCCGTTGTCGATCGGGATGTCGACACGCACGTCCTTGGGCGAGACCATGCGTGCGGCGGTGGCGCGGGCGACCAGCAGCTCATCAGGGATCGCAAAGTCCTTGATCAGGCGCGGCGGGATCGCGCCGCCGCAGGGCTTGGTGCGGCCTGCGCGGTCGAGCAGCAGCACCGAGCGGCCACTGCGCGCCAGCTCGTGTGCAGCCGTGGCACCCGCAGGCCCGCCGCCCACCACGACCACATCGAAGGTTTCAACTTGGCTCATGCGGGTACCTCTTGAACATGGCGACGTGCAGCGCGCGCGGCCGGTTGACTCGGGCCGCTCAGGCGCATGGCAAGCGCAGCAGCAAGGACGAAGAGCAGCGCTTCGAGTGCAAACACCGACGCGTAGGCCAGCGCCGGAGAGCCGATCAGCCAGCGCGCGAGGTCGCTGGCCGCCGTGCCCACCAGCCCGCCCATGCCGAAGGCGACGGCCTGCGCCGCGCCCCACAAGCCCATGCGCACGCCCTCGCGCGCATGCCGGCCCTCGTTGGCCAGGCGCATCATCGAGGCGATGGCTGCGATGGAAAACGCGCCGTTGGCCGCGCCGAGTGCAAACACCGTGGCCTTGAAGGGCCACGCCGGGCCGACGAGCGCGGCCATCACCAGGCCCGACAACATCAGCGCCGACATCAGGCAGCCGCCGGTCTGCCAGGCACGAAGCGAGCCGAAGCGCCGGCCGCGCCCGGCAAACGCCGCTGCCAGCATGCCCAGCAGCACACCCCCGTGTTGCACGCCCGACAGGCTGGTCGACTCGCCCGGAGTGAAGCCGAACACCGTGCCGGCAAAAGGCTCGAGGATCAGATCCTGTGC
>NZ_JANOCG010000395.1:0-21825 GCF_031412075.1 Rhizobacter sp. | reverse complement strand
CGTGGCGGCCGCAGCGGCGTGTTCGGGTCGGCGTTGCGCTCGATCAGGTAGAACTCGAGCTCGGGCGCGACGACCGGGTTCCAGCCCTCGGCCGCATACAGATCGCAGATGCGCCGCAGGACCGAGCGCGGCGCGTAGGGGATCATGTTGCCGTCGCGGTCGAAGCAGTCGTGGATCACCTGCGCGGTCGGGTCGGTGGCCTACGGCACGATGCGCACGGTGCTCGGGTCGGGGCGCAGGTGCATGTCGCGGTCGGTCGCGTGGATCACGTCGTAGTACGGGCCTTCTTCAGGGAATTCACCGGTCACGCCGATGGCCACGATGGCCTCGGGCAGCCGCATGCCGCGGTCTTCGGTGAATTTTTCGCGCGGCAGGATTTTGCCGCGCGCCACGCCGGTGAGGTCGGGCACGAGGCACTCGATCTCGGTCACGCGCCTGTCGTTGAGCCACTGCTCCAGGTCGCTGAAGTTGAAGTTGTTCTTGTCCACCATGGGATCACCTATTTTTGAGTTTTGCTGAGGCACGCCGATGTTCGGCGCCGGGCCGCCCCAAGCCGGGCGGCGCCCCGTTTGGGGCAGGAGCGTAGCGGCCAGAGGCCTCTATCGGTCAGGGTCGTGGTGGGGTTCCCTGTGGCGGTCTCTGAAAGATTGGCACGCGGCGCCGAAGGCCTTGAACAGCTTCAGCGAAATCGGGTTGTGTGCGGCTTGCCACTCGGGGTGCCACTGCACGCACAGGTTGAACGAATGGGCCTCGGGCATCGAAAAGGCTTCGACCAGCCCATCCGGAGCACGCGCCTCGATGCGCAGGCCGGGCGCGAGTTTCTTCACACCCTGGCCGTGCACCGAGTTCACCTGGAACTCGCGCTGGTCGACGATGGAGGCGAGCAAGCCACCCGCCTCGACGTGCACTTCGTGCGCAAACGCGTATTGCGCTTCGGCCGTGCCGTCGGTGGCGCCGCGGTGGTCGCGCTGGCCCGGCACCTCTTGCACGGCCTGATAGAGGCTGCCGCCGAGGGCAACGTTGGCTTCCTGGAAGCCGCGGCAGATGGCGAAGAGCGGAATGCCGCGCTGCAGCGCCCGTGGGATCAGCGGCAGAGTCCAGGCGTCGCGATCGATGTCGAGCGGCAGGGTGGTGTCGTATACCTCTTCGCCGAAGTGGCTGGGGTGCACATTGGAAGGGGAGCCGGTGAGCAGCACACCATCGGCATGGTCGAGCAACTCGTCGACCTCGCTGGCGTGTACAAAAGGCACGATGAGCGACAGGCAGCCACCCAGGCGAACCGCGTCGATGTATTTTTTGCCGGCGACGTGAAAGGGGTGCGCCCCGATCATGCGGTTGCAGGCGGGAATCAGCACAACCGGCTTTTGATGCACCGGCTTTGGGGGAGAGGAGGCGTTCATTGGGCTTGCTGTACCGCGGTTTTTGGCCGCTCGCACACTGGGCTTTCTGTATACCGTTTTGTGAGCAATGAGTGTGCCCGGCTTGTGGCCGAAGTCAACCTCGACACAGCAAGTTGCATGGGCATCACAGCATGTCGCGCACTTGGTAGTAGGCCATTCCCAGCATAAGCGCGGGTGTACGCAGCAGCGGCCCCCCGGGAAAGTTGCGATGCCGAATGCGGGCGAAGGTGTCGAAACGCTCGGCGTTGCCCGCAATGGCTTCGGCCACCAGCTTGCCGGCCAGGCCGGTGAGCGCAAGGCCGTGGCCGGAGAAGCCTTGCAGGTAATACACGTTGGCGGCGAGACGCCCGAAGTCGGGCGCGCGGTTCATCGAGATGTCGACAAAACCGCCCCAGGCGAACTCGACCCGGGTGTCGGCCAACTGCGGAAAGGTGCACGCCATGCGCTTTTGCATGCTGGCCGAGAGGTTGCGGGGCGTGGCAGTGCTGTAGCTGACCCGCCCGCCGTAAAGCATGCGGTGGTCGGCCGTGGGGCGGAAGTAGTCCAGCACGAAGTTGGTGTCGCACACGGCCGAGCGCGTCGGGATCAGCGAATGCAACACCGCCGGTTCGATGGGCTCGGAGGCCACGATGTAGGTGCCGACCGGCATGATGCGGGGCGACAAGGTCGGCGCCAGGCCTTGCAGGTAGACATTGCCGGCCAGCAGCACATGCGAGGCGCGCACCTCGCCGTGGGCTGTTTTTACCTTGGCCGTGGGGCCGGGCGTCATCGAGGTGACGGCACTGTTCTCGAAGACGCGCACGCCCAGGCTGGCAACGGCACGCGCCAGGCCGAGGCTGTATTTCAGTGGATGCAGGTGGCCGGAGCGCGCGTCGTACAGGCCGCTGTGAAAGCGTGGGCTGGCGATCCATTTTGGCAGCTCTTGGGCGTTGATCCAGGTGCTGGTGTCGCCATAGTGGGCCTGCAGGTGCGAATGCAAGGCCCGCAACTCGCGCGACTTGCGGGCGCTGGTGGCCAGACTGAGGTAGCCGGGTTGCCAGTCGCAGTCGATGGAGAAACGTTCGCAGCGCTGCTGGATGAGATCCAGCGCCTCCAGTGTCATGGCCCAGACGCGCCTGGCGGCTTGCATGCCCAGTTGGTTTTCGATCACCGACTGGTCGCAGGCCAAGCCCGCCAGCGCCTGCCCGCCGTTGCGGCCCGAGGCACCCCAGCCGACCTGCTGGGCCTCCAGCAGCACCACGCTGTAGCCACGGTCGGCCAACTCGATGGCGGCCGACAACCCGGCCAGGCCCCCGCCGACCACGGCCACGTCGCAGTCCACACTGGACCGCAGGGTGCCAAAGCCTTGTGTGCGTGGCGCGGTGGCGTTGTAGTAGGAGTGGCGCGCCAGCTCGTCGTCGGTGCGCAAAAAACTCATGCCGCGCGCTTGATCGCGTCAGACACGGTGCCGACGATCTGGTCGATGTGCTTGTTCTCGATGATCAGCGGCGGCGACATCGCAATGGTGTCGCCGGTGGTGCGGATCAGCAGGCCCTTTTCCCAGCAGTCGAGAAACACCGAGAACGCACGCTTGCCCGGCTCGCCCGGGATGGGCGCGAGCTCGATGCCGCCCACCAGCCCCATGTTGCGGATGTCGATCACGTTGGGCATGTCTTTCAGCGAATGCACCGCGTTCTCGAAGGTCGCGGACATCTTGCTGGCGCGTGTGAGCAGGCCGTCGTCGGCGTAGGTGTCGAGCGTGCCGAGCGCTGCCGCACAAGCCAGCGGGTGGCCCGAGTAGGTGTAGCCGTGGAAGAACTCGATCACGTGCTCCGGGCCGTTCATGAAGGCGTCGTAGATCTTCTGGTGGGCGATCACCGCGCCCATGGGCACGCTGCCGTTGGTCAGGCCCTTGGCGACCGTCATCAGGTCGGGGGTGACCTTGAAGTGCGTCGCGGCAAAGGGCGAGCCGAGGCGGCCAAAACCGGTGATGACCTCGTCGAAGATCAACAAGATGCCGTGTTTGTCGCAGATGCTGCGCAGCCGCTCCAGGTAGCCCTTGGGCGGCAGCAGCACACCGGTGGAGCCGGCCACGGGCTCGACGATCACAGCGGCGATTGTCGAGGCGTCGTGCAGCGCGACCAGGCGCTCCAGGTCATCGGCCAGCACGGCACCGTGCTCGGGCTGGCCCTTGCTGAAAGCGTTGCGCGGGTCGTGGGTGTGTCGGATGTGGTCCACGCCCGAGAGCAGCGTGCCGAACATCTTGCGGTTGGCGACCATGCCGCCGACCGAGATGCCACCGAAATTGACGCCGTGATAACCCCGCTCGCGGCCGATAAGGCGGGTCCGCGAGCCTTCGCCGCGCGCACGGTGGTAGGCCAGGGCCATCTTCAAGGCGGTGTCGACCGCCTCGGAGCCGGAGTTGGCATAGAACACCTTGTCGAGCCCCGGCGGCGTGAGCTCGACCAAACGCGCGGCCAGCTCGAACTGTTTGGGGTGGCCCATGTTGAACGGCGGCGCAAAGTCCATCTCGCTGGCCTGCTGGCGAATCGCCTCGACGATCTTGGGCCGGGCATGGCCGGCGTTCACGCACCAGAGGCCGGCAATGCTGTCGAGCACCTGGCGGTTGTCGGGCGTCCAGAAGTGCATGCCCTCAGCGCGCGAGATCAGGCGAGGTGCATGTTTGAACTGGCGGTTGGCCGTGAAGGGCATCCAGTAGGCGTCAAGGTTCTGGGGCATGAGGTTCTCCTTCAGAGGGGGTGATTCATCAGGCAAATGAATGGCGGCAACTTTTGGGTGCAATGCCCATCAGGGCGTTGGGTGTGCCAGCCGCCCGCAAAGGTAGGTCCAGACGAAGCAGGCAGCGGCATAACTGGTCAACTCAGCGTGATCGTAAGGCGGCGCGACCTCTACACAATCCATGCCCACGAACGGCAGGTCGGCCAACTCTTCCATCAAGGTGAGCACCTGGTTGGTGCTCATGCCACCGGGTTCGGGCGTACCGGTGCCGGGGGCGAAGGCGGGGTCGAGGCAGTCGATGTCGAGGCTCAGATAGACAGGCGGGTTGCCGTGTTCGGCGAGGCGGGTGAGGATGGCGGTGATCACCGGAGCGAGCTGCGTGGCGTTTTCGAGCCCCCGCAAGGATCGCGCAGTAAAAACTTGGCCGCCCTGATCCTGCACATACTCGCGCGCATCGCGCAGGCCCGCTGAGCGGATGCCCAGCTGGGTGAAACACTCGTTGATGACCAGGCCTTCTTGCATCGCTTCATAGACCCAGGTGCCGTGGCCGCTGGGCTCGCCGAAATGGTCGGTCCAGGTGTCGCAATGGGCGTCGAAATGGATCACCGCCAGCGGTTGGCCCAGCCAGGCTTTGTAGGCGCGCAGCAAGGGCAGGGTGATGGAGTGATCCCCACCCAGCCACGCCATGTGATGCGCGCGGATCAGCGGCTCGACCTGCGGGCCCATCGCGGCACGCATGGCCTCCAAGCTGGTATTCGGCAGCGCCAGATCACCGGCATCGCCGAGCTGGCCTTCGGGGCTCAGGTTGAAGTGTGGGTGCGTGCCGTCGCACAGCATGTGGCTGGCCTCGCGGATGGCGCGGGGGCCGAAGCGCGCGCCGGGGCGGTTGGTGACACAACCGTCCCATGCAACGCCGGCCACGGCAAAGGGCGTGTTTGACGGCAACGGGGGCGCACGCAGAAAGGTGTTGCCCGAGAGGAAGGCAAATGAACTCATGGCGTGAGCTTGCCACGGGTGATGCGCTTTCACATGCAGGAACGCCGATTTCGCATTGCGATATCAGCCAATGCTGCGGCGCGGCATTTCTTTCCATCTGGGAAGAAATAATTTCACATCCAGAAATATGAAAACTAAGTATTTGATTCTTATGGGCATTATTTGTAGTCTTATATAAGACACAAGTCTTCCGCTTCCGGATGGTGAGCGCTATCCTTGAGCCCAGCTTTTTTCGTCTCTCTCTCTCTCGTCTCAGCAACATCCTTTTGGAGTTCGACATGACCCACCTGACCCGTGAACAACAGATCGCCGCCCTTGAAAAAGACTGGGCCGAAAACCCCCGTTGGAAGGGCGTGAAGCGCGGTTACTCCGCCGCCGACGTCGTGCGTCTGCGCGGCAGCCTGCAGCCCGAATACACCCTGGCCAAGCGCGGCGCTGAAACCCTGTGGGCCAAGGTCAATGGCGGCTCCAAGAAGGGGTACGTCAACGCCTTCGGTGCGATCACCGCCGGCCAGGCCATGCAACAAGCCAAGGCTGGCCTGGAAGCCGTGTACCTGTCGGGCTGGCAAGTCGCCGCTGACGGCAACACCTCCGAAACCATGTACCCCGACCAGTCGCTGTATGCCTACGACTCGGTGCCGACCATGGTTCGCCGCATCAACAACACCTTCAAGCGTGCTGACGAGATTCAATGGTCGCGTGGCGTGGGCCCGGATCACAAGGAATTCGTCGACTACTTCCTGCCGATCGTGGCCGACGCTGAAGCCGGTTTCGGCGGCGTGCTCAACGCCTTCGAGCTGATGAAGAACATGATTGCCGCAGGCGCTGCCGGCGTGCACTTCGAAGACCAGCTGGCTGCCGTGAAGAAGTGCGGCCACATGGGCGGCAAGGTGCTGGTTCCCACGCACGAAGCCTGCGAGAAGCTGATCGCTGCTCGTTTCGCCGCTGACGTGATGGGCGTTTCGACCATCGTTCTGGCCCGTACCGACGCTGAAGCCGCCAACCTGATCACCAGCGACCACGACGCCAACGACAAGCCTTTCCTGACCGGCGAGCGCACGCAAGAAGGCTTCTACCGCGTGAAGAACGGCCTGGAGCAATCCATCAGCCGTGGTGTTGCCTACGCTCCCTACGCCGACCTGGTGTGGTGCGAAACCGGCACGCCCGACATCGGCTTTGCCCGTGAGTTCGCGCAAGCCGTGCACGCCAAGGTGCCGGGCAAGCTGCTGTCGTACAACTGCTCGCCGTCGTTCAACTGGAAGAAGAACCTCGACGACCGCTCGATCGCCAAGTTCCAGGAAGAGCTGTCGGCACTGGGCTACAAGTACCAGTTCATCACGCTGGCTGGCATCCACATCAACTGGTACAACACCTTCGAATTTGCCCACGCTTACGCCCGCGGCGAAGGCATGAAGCACTACACCGAAATGGTTCAAGAGAAGGAATTTGCCGCTCGCGAAAAGGGCTACACCTTCGTGTCGCACCAGCAAGAAGTGGGCGCCGGTTACTTCGACGACGTGACCACCGTGATCCAGGGCGGTTCGTCCTCGGTCAAGGCGCTGACTGGCTCGACCGAAGAAGAGCAGTTCCACTGATCTTGACTGCGGCCCGTTAAGGGTCGTGGGATCAAAAGCCCGATGGCTAAAGCTGTCGGGCTTTTTTCTTGTGTGGTTCTGTGCGGGAGCGGCGGGGCGGGGTGCCACGCTCCGTTCATGTCCCCCGTCGTTGGCCTGCGGCCATCGCCTCCTCCTTTCCTTCACTGCGCACGGCGCCCCGCCCCGCCGCTCTGCCACCGCCGTGCCAGCTCGTGGCACGGCACGGCGGCTCTTCGCTCAGGGCAGTGGCCAGGGGCGCAGTGAAGTAAAGGAGGAGGGTCGGGCGCAGCCCGGCCCGGGGGACATGAACGGAGCCCCTGGCCGCTGCCCTGGGCGCTGCACAGCCGAAGCAGGCCCTACATCGAGCGAGCAATGATCTCGCGATACTCCGCTTCAGTCGCCACACGCGGGTTGGTCTTGTGGCAATGGTCCTTCATCGCGCCGTCGATGATGCGATCGAACATGTCTTCGCTCACGCCCATGGCACGCAGGCCGGAGGGCAGGCCGAGCCGCTTGTTCAGTTCGCGGAGCGCCTCGGCCAGCTCGGTGCCTTTGGAATCGCATGAGCCAATGCCGACTGCGTGCGCCATGCGCTGCAGCCGCTGCTCGCGCCGGATCGACTCGGCGCCGGCATTGAACGTGACCACCTCGGGCAAGAACATCGCGTTGAGCGTCCCGTGGTGCAGCTTGGGGTTGGCGCCGCCGAGGCTGTGGCTGAGCGAGTGCACCGCGCCAAGCCCCTTCTGGAACGCCATCGCACCCTGCATGCTGGCCGACATCATGTTCCAGCGTGCTTCGCGGTCGGCGCCGTTTTCAGTCGCGCGCACGATGTGCTTCCAGCCACGCTCCAGGCCGTCGAGGCCGATGCCGTCGGCCGGTGGGTTGACGGCCGGCGCCATGAAGGTTTCCATGCAGTGGGCGATGGCGTCCATGCCGGTGGCGGCCGTCAGCCAGGCTGGCAGACCCAGCGTCAACTCGGGGTCGCAAATGGCGGTGCGTGGCACCAGCGACCAGCTGTGAAAGCCGAGCTTGCGGCCGTCGTCGACGATCACGATGGCACCACGCGCCACCTCGCTGCCGGTGCCAGCGGTGGTGGGCACAGCAATCAGCGGCGCCACCGCGTCGGTGATCTTCGCGCTGCCACCTTCGATGGTGGCGTAGGTTTTCATCGGGCCGGGGTGGGTGGCGGCGATCGCCACGCCTTTGGCCAGGTCGATGCTGGAGCCACCACCCACCGCAATGAGGCCGTCGCAGCCATTGGCCTTGTAAACCTCGACGGCGGCGCGTACGGCGGCTTCTGTCGGGTTGAACGGCGTCTGGTCGAACACCGCATGCGGCAATGTGCCGAGTGCGGCGAGCGCCTTATCGAGGACGCCAGCCGCGCGCACGCCCGCGTCGGTGACAACCAGCGGCTTGCGCATGCCGATGCGTTCGCACTCTTGCGGCAGCATCGCGACGGTGCCGTAGTCGAGCTGGATCTGCGTGATGTAGTTGATGAAAGCCATGGTGAAAGAGCTCTGAGAGAGGGTGGCTGAGTATGCTCTGGCACACTGCGCCGCTGCATCGGTACATCCCATTGCCCCCTCGTGAATGACCCCCTCCTGACCCCCGCGATGCGCAGCGTGTTGACGCGCATTCAGCGTGCCGGTTTCCCGCCCCTGCACCACATGCCTGCGCGCGACGCGCGGCGTTCGTACACCTTGCGCTCCGAGGTGCTCGACCTGCCGCGTGCGCCCTTGGCCCGCGTGCAGGAGCTGCAGGTGCCAGCGGGTGACGGCGAGCTGCTGCCCGCGCGCCTGTATGCGCCGAGCCACGAGCCCCTGCCGGTGCTGCTGTACTTGCACGGTGGCGGCTTCACCATTGGCAACCTGGAGACACACGACAGCCTGTGTCGTCAGCTCGCGCTGCGCAGCGGTGCGGCGGTGGTGGCCTTGAACTATCGACTGGCGCCGGAGCATCGCTTCCCCATCGCCGTGAACGACGCCTGGGCCGCGATGACGTGGCTCAGCCAGCAGGGCCAGGCGCTGGGCCTGGACAGCTCCCGCCTGGCCGTCGGCGGAGACAGCGCCGGCGGCACGCTCGCCGCTGTAACCGCGCTGCATGCACGCGACATCGGCTTGCGCCTGGCGCTGCAGTTGCTCATCACCCCCGGCACCTCGGCGTACCAAGACACGCCCTCGCACAAACGTTTTGCCAGCGGCTACTTGCTCGACGCCGATGGCATCGGCTGGTTCTTCGACCACTACATCGACCATCAGGACCGCAGCGACTGGCGCTTTGCGCCGTTGCATGCCGACGATGCCGAAGGCGTGGCGCCGGCTTGCGTGATCCTCGCCGAATGCGACCCGCTGGTCGACGAAGGTGTGGCCTACGCCGACAAGCTGCGTGCCGCGCACGTGCCGGTCGACCTGGAGTTGTACCGCGGCGTCACGCACGATTTCATCAAAATGGGGCGCTCCCTGCCCGAAGCCATCGCAGCCATGGACGCTGCCGCCAACGCACTCAAGAAAGCATCCCAGACATGAAGAGAAACGAGTTCAGGTTCGTCGAGCGCCTGCGTGTGCGCTGGGCCGAGGTCGACATGCAGAAGATCGTCTTCAACGGCCACTACCTGATGTACTTCGACACCGCGGTGGGTGGCTATTGGCGTGCCCTCGCCATGCCCTACACCGAGACCATGGTGTACCTCGGTGGTGACCTCTACGTGCGAAAGGCCACGGTCGAATACCTGGGCTCGGCGCGTTATGACGACGTGCTCGAAATCGGCGTGCGCTGTGCGCGCATCGGCACCTCGTCGCTGGTGTTCAACTGCGCCGTGATGCGCAACGACCAGCCGCTGATCACCGGCGAGCTGGTCTATGTGTTTGCCGACCCGGCCACACAAACCTCGAAGCCGGTGCCGCAAGAGCTGCGCGACCTGCTGCAAGGCTTCGAGGCCGGCAAGCCGATGGTCGAGGTGCGTGTGGGCAATTGGGATGAGCTGGGGCGCGATGCAGGGCGCATCCGCACGGCGGTGTTCATCGAAGAGCAGGGCATCCCGATGCAGATGGAGTGGGACGAAGCCGACCCTGACCCGGGCTGCATCCACGCCGTGGCCTACAACCGCTTCGGCCAACCGCTCGCCACCGGGCGTTTGCTGGAGCACGTGCCCGGGGTGGCCAAGATCGGCCGCATGGCGGTGGCGCAGACCATGCGCAGCAGCGGGGTCGGGCGCTCGGTGCTAGACGCCTTGATGAAAACTGCGCGCGAACGCGGCTACTGCGAGGCGGTGCTGCACGCGCAAGCTTCGGCGGCTGCGTTTTACACCCGGGCGGGCTTCGTTCCTCGCGGCGTGATGTTTGAGGAAGTCGGTATCCCGCACATCGAGATGGTGCGGTCGCTTTGAGCCCATCGGCTCAAGCTGTCGTGGTGGCCGTCCGCTTGCGGCGCGAACCTTCGGGCTTGAGCAGGCTGCGCACGCGGGTCTTGCGCACCGGGGTGGTTTCGACCGCGGTCTCTTCGCTTTCGGTCACCGCGGCCTGGGCCACACCTTCAGATGGAATGTCTTCGGAGTAACGCGGCGGCCAGTCTTTCAGCGTCGAGCGCCGCAGCAGGGCCATGCCGCCCGCCGGGCTGAAGGTGCGCTCCAGCACATGGGTGACCAGTCGCTTGTTGACGCGCTCGGTCACCACCAGCGTGGTGCCGCGGGTGCCGTAGTTGGCGTCAGCCGTGCGGATGAAGGCCGATGACAAGGCGCGTTCCAGGTCTTGCGCCAGGCCGGTGGATGGCAGCTGCTCGTCGGGCGCGGGTGTGCGGTCGGCGAGGGCGGCGAACAAGCGGGTGGTGAGCACGTCGAGCGAGTCACTGGTGTCGATGGCGTCGCGCACCTGGTCTTTCAGTGAAACGACCTTGGGCCAAGGCGTGTCGAGCGAAGCATTGGACAGGCCGAACAGACCGCGCTCCAGGCGCACCGGGTTGGCGTCGAGGTTGGAGGCGAAAAAACATTCGCCGCGGTGAAAGTCGGCCGCCACCAGGTTGAAGCCGTTGTGGCCCGACAGTGCGGCGTGCATCCAGAAGCGGTCGGATGTCAGGTCCCCAGCCAGCCAGCGCGGCACCAGCACACCACGCGAAGGGGCCGACGGGTCTTTGGGCCCGGGGTCGCGCACATTGGTGACGAGTGCGAGGCGGCCTTGTGTGGTCAAGCCCAGCCAGGTGCCGCCGGCTTCGAGGTCACGCCCACCCAGGATGTCGGGCAGGCCGGGGCCGGGCGACCACCAGCTCAGGCGTGCGGCGGGGCGTTTGAAAAACTCGTCGCGGTTGGTGGCCACCACGAGAGGAAACCGGCGCGACTGATCGAGTGCGAGGGCTACGAGGCACATGCGTCGAAGCCCTCGATGTGACGGGGGCCGTTGATCAACGAAGCCAGCTTGGCATGGGCGGCGACTTCGATCTCGCCTTGCAACGAGTCGGTGATGCCGTGAGGGCTCCAGGGCGCGGCGTAGGTTTCCATCCAGGTGTGCAGTCCATCTGCCGCTTCGGGGCGGCGCAGCAGCCGTGTCTGCAAGCCCGGGTGCCGGGCCCGCAGGTCAGCCTGCAGGGCCAGCGCCGCGTCGTGCAAGACGGCCGCGTTTTCAATCGTCGTTCGATAGTAGATGAACAATTCGCGCACGATGAGCCTGCAAACGACGGCGGTGTGAACTGTTGCCGCGGATGGCCGGCCGCTTTGTTTCAGGCGGCCTCGACGGGCACCGCGTAAGGCAACTCGGCCTGCATGAGCTGCGGGCCTTGGGGGGCGCCCAGGTGCAGGCTGCCGTGGCCCAGCGCCGAGAGTTTCAGCTCCACCAGCGAGCTGCGGCCTGCAGAATTAGCCACCAACCCAGCCGGCTGGCTGGGGTCTGCACTGTGAAAAACTTCCTGCCCGGCAGTGGCGGGCGTGTCGCTGTTGAATAGAAACGTGCGCCGCTTGATGGTGCCGCGGTACTGGCTGCGCGCCACGATCTCCTGGCCGGGGTAGCAGCCTTTCTTGAAGTCGACGCCGCCGAGCAATTCGTAGTTGAGCATTTGCGGCACGAACTGGTCCACCGTGGCGGCTTCGATGCTCACCACACCGCTCTCCACCTCGCCCTGGCGCCAGATGGCGGGGTCAAGCGGGGGCAGGGCGGGCGGGGCGACGTCGGCCGGCGCGGCCCACAGGTAGCGCAGGGTACCGGCCGCATCGGGCAGGCGAACGATCTCGGCGCCATCGCGAGAGGTCTTGCCCCACACCTCAGCCGGCGCGGCCTCACCCAACCAGCTCGATGCGGACTGGCCCGCAAGGCCCAGCAACTGCCATTGCGCACTGGCATCGCTGAGCTTGCACTTGGCACGCAGCACGAACATCGACAAGCGTTTCATGGTGGGCGCGAGCAGGTCGGCGCTGCAGGCCATCAGCACCTCGTCGTCGGCGCGCTTCCAGCCGATGAAGCTCGCCAACAAGCGTCCCTTGGCGGAGCAGTAACCGGCGAGGCGCGCATGGGCGCCGTCGAGCAGCTCGAAGTCGTTGGTCAACTGGCCGTGCAAGAAGCTCGCGGCCTCTGCACCGTGGGCTCGGATCAGCCCCCAGTGGGGAAGGGGCGCGGCACCGTCGAGCGAGTGGGGGGTCGTCATGCGCCGATTATCATCAGACCCCATGAGCCAACTGATATCAGGGTTGATGCGCCGCGCCGCACGCCCACGCTGCTTGTGAAGTTTTTGCGCAGGCTCTTTCTGTCGATCGTGCTGCTGGCCATGTTGGCCGCGGGAGGCGCAGTGGCCGCGGTCGTGTGGTGGCTGGAGCAGCCGCTGGGACTGACGGGTAGCACCGTCGAAGTGTCGATCGAGCCCAAGACTTCACCGCGTGAAGTGGCCAATGCCTGGGTGCAAGCCGGTGTGCGGGCCGAGCCGTTCCTGTTGTACGAGTGGTTTCGCTGGTCGGGCCAGGCGCGCAAGATTCGAGCGGGCAGCTATGCGGTCGGACCGGGTGTCACACCACGAACCCTGCTCGACAAGATGGTGCGCGGTGAGGAGGTGATGGCCACCGTGCGGCTGATCGAAGGCTGGACCTTCCGGCAGTTTCGCGCCGAGCTCGCCAAAGCGCCCGACCTGAAGCAGACCACCGCCGCCTTGAGCGAGGCCGATCTGATGGCAGCGATCGGCGCACCCGGCGTGGCCGCCGAGGGCCGCTTCTACCCCGACACCTACGCCTTCAGCAAAGGCGCGAGCGACCTGGTGGTGCTCAAGCGGGCCTACCGCACCATGCAGCGCCAGCTCGACGCGGCCTGGGCCGAGCGTGCGGCCAACACACCGCTTCGCAGCGCCAACGACGCGCTCATCCTCGCCTCGATCGTTGAAAAGGAAACCGGCGCCGCCAAAGACCGTGGCCTGGTGGCCGGCGTGTTCGTCAACCGCCTGCGAATCGGCATGCCGCTGCAAACCGACCCGACGGTGATCTACGGCCTGGGCGAACGTTTCGACGGCAACCTGCGCAAACGCGACCTGCTGGCCGACACGCCCTACAACACCTACACCCGCGGTGGCCTGCCGCCTACGCCGATTGCCATGCCGGGCCGCGCTTCGCTGCTCGCAGCCGTGAAACCCGATGCGACCAAGGCGCTGTACTTCGTGGCGCGTGGCGACGGCAGCAGCCAGTTCAGCGAGTCGTTGACCGAGCACAATCGCGCAGTGAACCAGTATCAAAGATGAACGGCCGTTTCATCAGCTTCGAAGGCATCGACGGCGCCGGCAAGTCGACCCACATCGACGCCCTGGCCGAGCGCCTGCGCCACATGGGGCAGCACGTGATTTGCAGCCGCGAGCCGGGCGGCACGCCCCTGGCTGAAACCTTGCGCGGGCAGATCCTGCAAACAGCCATGGACCCGCTGACCGAAGCGCTGCTGGTGTTCGCCGCGCGCCGCGACCACATTCAACAGGTGATCGCGCCGGCGCTTGCGCAAGGCCACACGGTGTTGTGCGACCGTTTCACCGACGCCACCTTCGCCTACCAGGGCGCGGGCCGTGGCTTCGATGTCGACGTGCTGGCCACGCTCGAAACCTGGGTGCAACAAGGCCTGCAGCCGGCGCTGACCTTCTGGTTCGACCTGCCCGCCGAGATGGCGGCAGAGCGCCGTGCGGCGGCGCGCTCCCCCGATCGCTTCGAGCAGCTTGACGTTCACTTCTTCAACCGTGTGCGACAAGGCTACGCGAGCCGCATGGAACAAGCGCCACAACGTTTTGCGCGCCTCGACGCCGCGCAATCGCGCGAGCAGGTCTGGTCGCAGCTGCTTGCGCAGATGGAGCAGCGCGGGTGGTAGGCCAGGACGGCCAGCTGCCGCTGCCCTGGCTCGGTACGCCGCTGCAAGAAGCCTTGCGCACACAGCGTGGCCACGCGCTGCTGATCCACGGGCCGCAAGGCATCGGTCAGTTCGAGCTGGCCTTGACTCTGGCCCAGGCCTGGCTGTGCGAAACGAATCCCGCACAACAACCCTGTGGCAGCTGTGCCAGCTGCCGCCTGGTGCAGGCGCATTCGCACCCCGACCTGTTGGTGCTGCTGCCCGAGGCCTTGCGCGAATCGCTGGGCTGGGGCACGGGCGAGGAGTCGGACGACGGTGACGGCGGCAAGTCGTCCAAGACCAAGCCCAGCAAGGAGATCAAGGTCGAGGCGGTGCGCAAGGCGGTGTCTTTTGCGCAAAGCACCTCGGCGCGCGGGCGACGCAAGGTGGTGCTCATCCACCCCGCCGAGCGCATGAACGCGATTGCCGCCAACACCTTGCTCAAGACGCTGGAAGAACCGCCCGGCGATGCACGCTTCGTGCTGAGCTGCGGTGCGCCCGATGCCTTGTTGCCCACCATCCGCAGCCGCTGCCAGGCCGTGCCGCTGGCGCTGCCGGCGGCCGACGTGGCCAGTGCCTGGCTGGCGCAGCAACAAGTGGCACAACCCGAGGTGCTACTCGCCGCTGCCGGAGGGCAGCCACTGGAGGCGCTGGCATGGGTGCGAGAGGGCGTCGACGCCGTCACCTGGAGCCGTTTGCCCAAGCAGCTGGCGGCCGGCGAGGTGGGCACGCTGGCCAGCTGGCCGCTGCCGCGCCTGGTCGATGCGCTGCACAAGCTTTGCCACGACGCGATGTGCCTGGCCTGCGGTGCATCGCCGCGCTACTTTCCGCTCGCCTCGATGCCCGGCGGGGCCACGATGCCAGCCCTGGTGGCCTGGTCGCGCGAGTTGCGCCAGACCGCCCGCCATGCCGAGCATCCGTGGAATCTGCCCGTGATGGTGGAATCCTTGGTACTTCAGGCCCAACAGGCGCTGCACACGGCAGCTCCAGCGAAGCCTCGTTCGGTACACTCCGGCCGATGAGCGAAGCGCCCGTTCCACCCGTAAGAACCGCTGGCAACGTGGTGCCGGGCTCCGCCGCCGCGGCACGACCCAGCGTGATCCAGCTGGTTTTCCGCGAAAAGGGTGCGCTCTACGCGGCCTACATCCCCTTGTTCACCGACGGCGGCCTGTTCGTGCCGACCACGCGCGAGTACAAGCTGGGCGAAGACATCTACCTGCTTCTCTCCTTGCCAGATGACCCGCAGCGGTATCCGGTGGCCGGCAAGGTCGCCTGGATCACGCCCGTCAACGCCTCCGGCGGCCGCACGCAAGGTGTGGGGGTCAAGTTCCCGTCCGACGAGAAGACGCGCCTGCTGAAGGTGAAGATCGAGGAAATCCTCGGCACCTCCATCCAATCGGCCAAGCCGACCCAAACCATTTGAGGGATGACGGCCCCCACGTCGCTTCGATCCTGCCCCCCAGGGGGGCGCAGCCCGGCTTCGGGCGGCCGGGCGCCGGGCTGGGCCCATCAGATTGAGCGATGTTTGTCGATTCCCACTGCCACCTGAGTTTTCCGGAGCTCGCCGAGAAGCTCGCCGACATCCGCGCCGCCATGGCCGCGGCGCAGGTGGATCGCGCCTTGTGCATCTGCACCACGCTCGAAGAGTTCGACCAGGTGCATGCGCTTGCCACCCGCTACGACAACTTCTGGGCCACCGCCGGTGTGCACCCCGACAACGAAGGTGTGCGCGAGCCCAGCGTGGCCGATCTCGTGGCGCTGGCCAAGCTGCCCCGCGTGGTGGGCATTGGCGAAACCGGGCTCGACTACTACCGGCTCAACGGCCGCAGCGTGGCCGACATGGCCTGGCAGCGCGATCGTTTCCGCGTGCACATTGAGGCCTCGCGTGAGACCGGCTTGCCGATGGTGATCCACACCCGCAGCGCCTCCGAAGACACGCTCGCCATGCTGAAGGAAGCGGGCGCGTCGAACGGCGTGTTCCACTGCTTCACCGAAACCATGGACGTGGCCCGTGCCGCGCTCGACCTCGGGTTCTACATCTCGTTCTCCGGCATCCTGACTTTCAAGAGCGCCGCCGACCTGCGCGAGGTGGCGCGCTTCGTGCCGCTCGACCGTTGCCTGATCGAGACCGACAGCCCCTATCTCGCGCCCGTGCCCTACCGCGGCAAGACCAACAACCCGTCGTATGTGCCCTTCGTGGCCAAGCAGGTGGCGGAGTTGAAGGGCTGTGAGGTCGAACTGGTCGCGGAGCACACCACGCGCAATTTCGAGCGCTTGTTTCCGGTGAACAAGGCGCCTGCCGAAGCGTGATTTATGACCTCATGTGATACATGAGGTTCATCTTCTATCGCCTTGTCATCCAATAACTTTTTAGCAACATCATTCGCGCCTTGAGGTTGCCCGACCTGACACGCTTGTCAGGGAAATTCCGACCCTCGCTTTGGTGCCCCCCTGACTACTTCGCCCAGACGCTCGGGCCTACATTGTTTGCACCCCCACAGTTCTTTGGAGCTGACCATGCAGACCGCCGAGATCCTTGCGAACCCGTTCTCCTTGATGATGAACCCGACCGAGGTCTTCGAAGCGCTGGAGAAATCCACCCGTCTCGACCGTCTGCAGCGCCGCGTGTGCCGCCCGCTCGACAAGCCGCTGATTGCGCGCAAGGAAGCCGACATGAACGACTACGACCGCGCGATCGACGCCGAGTCCGAGTCCGACGACGCCTGATTCGCTTTTCCGGTCGGCCCGCGAGAGGGCCGACCCTGACCGATCTTGAGCCGACGCCCCGCTCGGGCGCCCCTCGTCGGTCGTCACCAGGCCATGCGCAACCCCGCTTGGACCACACGCTGTTCGCTGATGTCGTCCTTTAAATCGATGTAGTTGGCCCCAGATTGAAGGCCCTCACGGGTGCCTCGACCCCGATCGTGTCGCCGTGTGCCGTCTGGCAGCTAGTGACTTGTTGGTGTCGTCATCGTTGGCACGCGACTTGTTCCATTCGTAGGACACCGCCACGTTCAGCGGGCCGCCGAGCGTGCCTGTCGACCGCCGCCATCCATGCTGGGTAAACGCGTACGTGCTGCCGCTGATTCAGCCTGCGTAGTTCGACGGTAGCCTGTTTCGCACCCGCTACCGACACTGAACTCACCCGACCCGCGCGGTGGGTGTCGCGCGGCATTCGCTGTGTTCGAGGCCCGACCGTGCATTTCACACGGGCAGTCGTTGGGTCGCTTGGTATTACTACCGAGTTTCGCCTTCGTGGGCTTCACGAGAGCTGCTCGATCACCGATAAGGCGAAGGCTGGAGATCGTTCCAGCCCCAGGAGATTGTTATGAACAGCAAGCGTTTTGTCTTTGCCGCCATGTTTGCTTTGGGTCTGATGGTGTCTGGCGCCCAAGCCCAGACCTCGGGTTCGAAGGACGAAGCCAGGGCGATGGTTGACGCGGCAGTGGAGCACGTCAAGAAGGTCGGGCCCGAGAAGGCTTTCAAGGATTTCACTTCCGACACCTCGTGGAAGAAGAAAGACCTCTACGTGATGGCGTACGACAACAGGGGCACGGTGGTTGGCCATGGTGCCAACGAGAAGCTCGTCGGCAAGAACCTCATCGCGATGAAGGATCCCAACGGGGTGATGGTCGTTGCCGAGCTGACCAAGATGGCAACCCTCAACGGCCATGGTTGGGTGGACTATTCCTGGCCCCACCCCATCAGCAAGAAGCTGGAAGACAAGTCGACCTACGTGCGCAAGCTGAGCAACTTCGACGGGTGGGTGGGCGTCGGAATCTACCGCTGACCCGCTGAGCCACAGGCCTTGCAGCAGGAAATGTCGTGAAACAAACGATGCCCTTGAAGACGAAAGTCGTCCTGCTGGCCGTGATCCCGCTGATTGCATCCATCCTTCTGATCGCCTGGACTGTTCGCAACCAGGAGCGGGAGCTGGCGCAGCGCCAGCGCGCGCTGGTCGAGAAGGCCTACATGCAAACCAAGGAAAGCGAGCTGCGCCACTACGTGGAGCTCGCGCTCAGCACCATCAACCACTTGTACGAATCGGGCCGTAACGACGAGGAGACGAAACGCGAGGCGATGCGGCTGCTGGCGGCCATGGACTACGGCCCCGACGGCTACTTCTTCCTGTACGACATGAAGGGGATCAGTCTGATGCATGCGCGCCAGCAGGAGCTCATCGGCAAGAACCTCTGGGAGATGCGCGATCCGAGTGGCTTGCTGGTCATCCAGGCGCTCATCGCCGAGGCCAAGAAGGGCGGTGGTTTCGTCAGGTACATGTGGCAGAAACCGTCGACGAAGATGGTGGCTCCGAAGCTGGGGTACGTGGTCGGCCTGGAGCGTTGGCAGTGGATGTTTGGAACCGGGCTGTACCTGGACGACATCGAGGGAACACTCGCACAGCTCGACCGGCAGGTCTCGCGGTCCATCGCCGAGACACTGCTCCTGATTGCCGGGATCGCCTTGCTCGGCATCGGCATCATCGGTGTGTGCGGAACGATTCTGAACGTGAGCGAATACAAGATCGCCTACGGCAAGCTGGTGCTATTGACGCACCAGGTCGTTCAATCGCAGGAAGACGAGCGCGCGCATCTGTCGCGCGAGCTGCACGACGGAACAAGCCAGACGCTGGTGTCGATCAAGCTGCTGGTCGAGTCGGGCATCGATCAACTTGAAACCGATGGCAGGGCCTCGCCCCGGCCTCTGGAGAAGGCCGTCGGGAGGCTCAACGACGCACTGAGCGAGATTCGACAAATCTCGCACCGCCTGCGCCCCCCGATGCTCGACACGCTGGGCGTCGAATCAGCACTCAGGCACCTGGTCGAAGAGTTCAACCACCAAGGCGGCATGCATTGTTCGATGGTCATCGAGGGCGAGCCGTTTGAGTTACCGGGAGACGCGAAAACGGTCTTGTTTCGCGTCGCGCAGGAGGCCATGACCAATGCCAGCAAGCACGCCTATGCGACACATCTCGAGGTGTTGCTGGCGTTTGCCGACGGTGGCGTGCGGCTGTCGGTGCGTGATGATGGAGCGGGATTCGACACCCGGGCGGTGCAGCAGCACCCGAGCCAAGGGATCGGCCTGCGCAACATGCGAGAGCGCCTTCAGTCGGTGGGCGGGCAATGCGACATTTCATCCAGACCCGGCTTCACGGTCGTCGAAGCGCGCATGCCGCTCGCATCGCTGGACAGAATCAGAACAACGGCGGAGATCGACTGAATGAGCCACGCACCGATTCGCCTTTGTATCGTCGACGACCATCCTTTGGTCAGGGAAGGGCTGAGGGCCCGCCTGTCGATGGTGGCCGAGTTCGAGGTCATCGCAGAGGCCGCCGACGCAGAAAGCGCCCTGTTGATGCTGGCGGCTGACAAGCCTGACATCGTCTTGATGGACATCGGCATGAAGGCGGTCAATGGCATCGAGCTGACACGCATCCTGGGGCAGAGACACCCCGATGTAGCCGTGCTGATTCTCAGCATGTACGACAACCCGGAGTATGTTGCCCAGGCCATGCAGGCCGGCGCGCGCGGCTATGTCTTGAAGGACTCTCCGTCGTCGCAGATCGTGAGTGCGATCCAGTCCGTGGCGGCCGGAGGCACCTTCCTGAGCCCTTCGATCGCAGATGGGTTGTTTTTGCCCAAGAGCCCCGAACGGACCTTGTCCATGCGAGAGCAGGAAATCCTTTCTTTCCTGGCACGTGGCCTGGCGAGCAAGCACATCGCAAGACAACTCAACATCAGCGTGCGCACCGTCGAGTCGCACCGCCAGAGCATCAAGCGCAAGCTCAACATCGACGGTCAAGCCGAGTTGATCAAGTTTGCGGTCGAGCGCTTTCGGCTTTGAAGCCTTTTGTAAACGTTTCACGAATCGCGTATTTGTCCACGCTGCGAGGTGACCACTGCGTGGTTCTACGCAGCGGTGCTGCGTGATCTTGCGATGGTGAAGAAAACTCTTGTTACTGATACTGGTTCCCAGGGCCCGACACCCCATTCAACGGGACCCGAGAGGCGCTCAAGCGACCCAGGTGGAGAAACGTGAAGGAAGGTTCCCGAACAAGGGCCGGGTTCCTGCTCAAGTACCTACCGAAACGGAGACAGACATGCTGACTTTCATCAGAGTTATGACCGCGACCGCCTTGTGCGCCGCGAGCGCATTGGCGACCTCCCAGACCGTCCGCGTCGGCTTCATCGGGCCGCTGACCGGTGGTTCCAGCGACTTCGGCAACAGTGCGCGCCTCGGGGCCGAACTGGCGGTGGCCGAGATCAACGAGGTCGGCGGCTATATGGGCCGCAAGTTCGAACTGGTCGTTCGCGACGACAAGGGAGACCCCGAGACGGGGCTGAAAGCATCCAAAGAACTGGTGCAGCAGGAGAAGGTCGACTTCACCATCGGCTTTTGCAACACCGGCGTGGCGATGAAGTCGCTCGAGGTGTTCCAGGGCGCCAAGCACGTGTTGATGGTCCCGTGCTCGCAGGGCACGGCGGTCACCAAAACGTTTCCGAGCCGGCAAAGCTACATCTTTCGCGTGGCGCCGCCGGACTTGGCAAACTCTAAATTCCTGATCAGCGAAGTGGTCGATCGCCGCAAATGGACCCGAGTCGCCATCTTTGCCGATAGCACCGGCTACGGCGAAGGCGGCCTGAAAGACCTGACGGCCGAGCTGGCCAAGCGCAAGCTGGAGCCGGTCTACGTGGCGCGGTTCACCCTGGGCGTGAAGAGCCTGGTCGATGAGATGCGCGCCGCCAAGGCGGCACGCGCCGACGCCATCATTTCCTACACCGTGGGGCCGGAGCAGGCGGTGGCTGCCAAGAGCAGGCTGGAGGCTGGGCTCAACATTCCCTACTTCGCCCCGTGGCCGCTGTCATTCCGCAGCGTGCTCGAGAACGCCGGGCCCAATGCGCTCGAGGGCACGATGATGGTCCAGACCATCATCCACAACACGCTGAACGAGCGCCGGGCTTCGTTCATTGCCCGTTATGCCAAACGCGCCGACGAGCCACGCATCGGCTCGCTGATGGCCGCGGCCCAGAGCTACGACGCCGTCAACATCATGCTGAGGGCCCTGTTCGTGACCAAGGGCGACACCAACGGCACGCGGCTCAAGGCGGCGCTCGAAATCCCGGGCCGGCCCTACCAGGGCGTGGTGACGACCTATCACAACCCCTTCAGCCCCGACGACCACGAAGCCTTCACCGACAACATGCTGTTCCTGGGCGTGTGGAAGAAGGGCCAGATCGAGTACTTCTACCCTGAAGATGCCAAGCGGGCCGGGTACATCCGGCGCAAGAAAGACGCGTGAGCGTCAGGCGCAAAGACGCTTGAGCGTCAGGCGGGGTACTTGTAGACCCCGCCGCACACCACGGTGTCGTCGAGGCTTTCGCAGTACATGGTCTTGGGCTCGATCTTGCCCGTCTGCGGGTGGGTGTACTTGTAGTCCTGCCAGAACTTGCCTTTGGCGCTGGCCAACTGGAAGCGCTCCTGGATGAAGGCCTTGCCGTCGATGTCGCGAAGGTCACCCAGGTTCTTGCCGACCATGTTGGCGTTGGCGCCATGGGCGCGCACCACGCCGTCGAGGCCCCATACCGTGATGTAGAGGTCTCCGACCGAAAACCCGCCCTTGCGTGACGTGATGGCGGCGTAGGCCTTCTCGCGGCCATCTTTCCTGATCTTGGCGACGGCCTTCTTGACCATGGCCTGCGCCTCGGCCGCTGTGGCTCTGCGCTCACCGGCGCTGGCTGCCCCACAAACACCAAGAGCAAGAGACGCGATCGCGAAGGTGAGGGCACGGGC
>NZ_JANOCG010000394.1:0-4121 GCF_031412075.1 Rhizobacter sp. | reverse complement strand
CACCAGGTCGGCGCCCACGTTGCCACCGGCGCCGGGTTTGTTTTCAACCACGAAGGGCTGGCCCAGGGCCCGGCTCAGCTCGGGCGCCAGCGCACGCGCCAGGATGTCGGTGGTGCCACCGGGGGCGAAGGGCACCACGATCCGCACCGCCTTGTTGGGCCAGGCGCCTTGCGACCAGGCGGAGCCCGGTGCGGCGGCGAGCGCCGCGACGGCGGCCAGCCATTGGCGGCGGTTGAAGGGGTGGGGGGGGGTGTGGCTCATGCGGGGGTCTCCGTTGTCTGGGTGCGCCGCAGGCAGTGTGCCCCACGGGCCGACGTGACATAAGTGGGTTTTCCGGGCCTTCCCAACGTAAGGGTGCTGTGCCACAGTGAATTGACCCCGTGGACAATCTGGCGTGACCACCCGCAGCCCCCCGCCTTTGAGCCCGCACGATCTCGGCGCGATCATCGGGCGGGTGCAGTCGCGCTACATCCGCGCTGCGCCGCCGCGCGAGGTGTTCGAGCCCCTGCTCGTCGACTTGCTCGATTGGACGGGCAGCGAATACGGCTTTCTCGCCGCCCTCTTGCACGATGAACACGGCGCGCCCTTTCTGCGCATCGAGGTGCTGACCGACATCGCCTGGAACGACGCCACCCGTGCCGTGATAGAGCGGCATCGGCGCGGCGGCCCGCAAGACGCGATGGAGTTCCACAACCTCAACACCCTGTTCGGTGCGGCGATCACCAGCGGCGAGATGGTCATCAGCAACGACCCGGCCAACGACCCACGCCGTGGTGGCCTGCCTGCAGGTCACCCCGGCATGAACGCCTTTCTCGGGGTGCCGCTGTTCCACGGTGGCGAGATGGTCGGCATGCTCGGCCTGTCCAACCGCGCAGGCGGCTACGACCAGCCGCTGGTCGATCACTTGCAGCCGCTTTTCACCAGCGTGGCCGCCATCTTCGGTGCGGTGCGTGCCGAGCGTGCACGCAGCGCCGCCGAGCAGGCCTTGCGCGAACAGCAGGAGCAGCTGCAGACCACCTTCGACCTGGCCGGTGTGGGCATCTTGCAGATCGGGCTCGACGGCACACCGCGCATGGTCAACCAGCGCTTCTGCGAGCTGCTGGGCCGCAGCCGCGAGCAGCAGATGGCCTTGCGCTCCGACGACCTGACCCACCCCGACGACCTGGCGGCCGAGATGGCCCAGCGCCAGCGCCTGCTGAGCGGCGAGATCACACGCTACCGCAGCACCAAGCGCTACCTGCATGCCGACGGCCACCCGGTCTGGGTCAACACCCACATGACGCTGGTGCGCAAGCCAGACGGCAGCGCCGATTACTTCATCGGCGTGGTCGAAGACATCACCGAGCGCATGCTGGCCGAGGCCGAGCTGCGCAGCAGCCAGGAGCGCTTTCTCGACCTGGTGAGCTCGGTCGACGGCATCTTCTGGGAGTCTGACCTGAGCGAGCGGCGCTTCACCTATGTGAGCGAAAAAGCCGAGGCGATCACCGGCTACCCGCTGTCGGAGTGGATGGTGCCGTTCTTCTGGTCGGGCCACCTGCACCCCGACGACCGCGAACGGGCCGTGGGCGAGGTGTTTGCGGCGCTCGAGGCGAGAGTCGCGCAGGCCGTCAACTACCGCTTCATCGCGCGCGATGGCCGGGTGCTCTGGATGAGCAGCCTCATCACACCGGTGCCCGCAGAAGGCGGGCGGCGCCTGCTGCGCGGCCTGATGGTCGACACCAGTGCACGCAAACGCGCCGAAGAGGCCGAACTCGCTGCCGAGGCCGCGCTGCGCGCCAACGCTGCCAAGACCGAATTTCTCTCGCGCATGAGCCACGAGCTGCGCACGCCGCTGAATGCGGTGCTCGGCTTTTCTCAACTGCTGGCGCTCGACACCGCGCAGCCGCTCAGCCCGTCGCAGCAGGCGCGGGTGCAGCACATCTCGCAGGCGGGGGCGCACCTGCTGGCGATGATCAACGACGTGCTCGACCTCTCGCGCATCGAAAGTGGTGGCGTGGCCTTGTCGCCGACCACCGTGCCGGTGCACCTGGTCGCCAACGAGGCGGTGACCATGGTGGCGCCGGCCGCGGCCGCCGCCGGGGTGAGCGTGCAGCTCGACCTTGCCGATGCCGGCGTCGCAGCGGGCATCAGCGTGCGGGCCGACCACCTGCGCTTGCGCCAGGTGCTGGTCAACCTGCTCAGCAATGCCATCAAGTACAACCGCGTCGGTGGCAGCGTCAGCCTGCGCTGGCCGGTGGACGAGGCGGCTGGCCTGGTGCACCTGCAGGTGCGCGACACCGGCATCGGCCTCAGCGCCGCGCAGCAAGAACATCTGTTCGAGCCCTTCAACCGCCTGGGCATCGAGCGCAGCGGCATCGAAGGCACCGGCATCGGCCTCGTCATCACCCAGCGCCTGGTGCAGTTGATGGGGGGCCAGATGGCGGTCGACAGTGTGGTGGGCGAGGGGAGCTGCTTCACCGCTTCGCTGCCGCTGGTGCCTTCTTCGTTGGCGGCCTCGCTGGCGCCGGGCACCGACGCGCCGGCCAGCGCGCCTGCTACCACGGCCTACACCGTGCTCTACGCCGAAGACAACCCGGTCAACGTGGAGCTGGTGCGCCAGGTGCTGAAGATGCGCCCCGCCTGCCGCTTGCTGGTCGCGGCCAGCGGCGAGCAGGCCTTGCAGGTCGCCCAGCAGGAGCGGCCCGACCTGATGCTGGTCGACATGCACCTGGGTGACATGAGCGGCCTGGAGCTGGCGCGCCTCATCGCGCTCGACCCTGGCTTGAGCCGCGTGCCGCGCATCGTGCTCTCGGCCGACGCCTCACCCGACCAGGCGCGTGCGGCGTTGGCAGCGGGCTTTGCCTCCTACCTCACCAAACCGCTCAACGTGGCGCAGCTGCTGCGCAGCATCGACGAGCAGCAGGGGCGGGTCTGAGCCTCACAACGGGCGGGCCGTCGCCGCAGCGCGTGGCCGGCGTGCGATGAACTCGCCGACAAACCCCCGCCTGAAGGCCAGCACGCAGATCACGAAGATGATGCCGATGATCACCGTGACCCACGAGCCCACCCGGTCGGCCAGGAAGTTCTGCAGGCCGATGATCGTGAAGGCCCCGACCACCGGCCCGGCGAAGGTGCCCAGGCCGCCGAGCAAGGTCATCAGGATCACCTCACCTGACAGCGACCAGTGCACGTCGGACAAGGTGGCAAAACCCAGCACCAGTGTTTTCAGGCCGCCGGCGAGGCCGGCGATGGCGGTCGAGAGCACGAAGGCGAGCAGCTTGTAGCGGTCGACCTGGTAGCCGAGCGAGATGGCACGCGGCTCGTTCTCTCGAATCGCCTTCAGTACCTGGCCGTAGGGCGAGTGCACGACACGCCTGATGAAGAGGTACACGGCCACGAAGATGGCCAGCACGAAGAAGTACATCACCAGGTCGTTGTCGAGCGGGATCAGGCCGAACAGCTTGCCGCGCGGCACGCCTTGCAGCCCGTCTTCACCGCCGGTGAAGGGCGCTTGCAGGCAGATGAAGAAGATCATCTGCGCCATCGCGAGCGTGATCATCGCGAAGTAGATGCCCTGGCGGCGAATCGCGATCAAGCCCACCACCAGGCCCAGTGCGGCGGCGATCAGCACGCCGGCGATCAGCCCGAGCTCGGGCGACCAGCCGGCGCTGCGCACCAGCCAGCCGGTGCCGTAGGCGGCTGCGCCCATGAAGGCGGCGTGGCCGAACGACAGCAGGCCGGTGTAGCCGAGCAGCAGGTTGAAGGCGCAGGCAAACAGCGCGAAGCACAGCGCCTTCATGCCGAACACCGGGTAGATGCCAACGAAGGGTGCGGCAATGAACAAGGCCAGCACAGCCCACCAGGCGGCGCGCCCGGACAGTGATCGAACAACAGACGACAACTTACTTCTCCTTGCCGAACAGGCCGGCGGGGCGAATCATCAGCACGATGGCCATGATCACGAAGACCACGATGCTCGAGGCCTCGGGGTAAAACACCTTGGTCAGGCCTTCGATCAAGCCGAGCGCCAGGCCAGTGAGGATGGAGCCGAGGATCGAGCCCATGCCCCCGATCACCACGACCGCGAACACGACGATGATGAGGTTGCTGCCCATCAGCGGCGTGACCTGGATGATGGGTGC
>NZ_JANOCG010000393.1:0-11920 GCF_031412075.1 Rhizobacter sp. | reverse complement strand
TTCCGGCCATGCGCGAAGCGCCAGGCGGAGGCGGGCAACAAGGCACTGGCTGGGGTGGGTGCGGCCAAGGTGGGGGCGCGGTCGAGGGCACGGCATCGGCCGCGGCGCGCGACTCTGCCATCGGCGCCACCGATGCCGGTGCGGCGGCGGACTCGCGGCGTTTGGCGAGCGCTGCGTCGTCGCGTGACGACTTCATCTCACGGCCGTGGAGCCCACCCGCGCCGCTGCCTTGCTGACCTCCGCCGCCTGGCACCTCACGCATCACCGGCAAACGCTGGCAGTGGGTGGCCGAGGGGGCGCTGAAGGCGGGTGGGGTGAAGTCGACAGCGGTTTGTGGTGGCGCGTCTTGCCAGGCCGGCGGCCACATGTCGCGTTCGGCCGAGGTGGCGGCGCAAGCCACCAGCAACAGGCTCATCAGAACGGCCGGCACAGCGGCACGGCGGGCGGGGGCAGCGTTGCTCATGGAGATCTCCAAAGTGAAAGAGTCACCTGGCATGACACGTGGCAAGCGGCGCGATGGGGTGAAAAAAATTTCCGCGCGTTCCACCCCGTTGCCCCACCCGCGCCGTATCAAGCAGGAGTAAGGCAGACTTCCCACCCGATGAGCGATGCAAGCGACCCGAGCGACGACCAGCTGATGAGCGATTACGCCCGCGGCGACGCCACGGCGTTCGAGCGGCTCTACGCGCGCCACCACGCCGGGCTGTACCGCTTCATCCGCCGCCTGCTCGGCCACACGCTGGCGGCGCAGACCGACGAGGTGTTTCAAGACACCTGGCTCAAGGTGGTCAACGCACGCCAGCAATGGCAGCCACAGGGTGCGAGTTTTCGCACCTGGCTCTACACGCTGGCCAACCACCGTGTGATCGACATCTGGCGGCGCAGCGGGCGCGAGGTGTCGATCAGCACCGACGACGACTCGCCCTGGGAGCCCGAAGCCGGCGCGGCCTGGCAACAATGGCCCGCGCCGTCGCCGCAGAGCGAAGACCTCGCCTTCTGGCGCCGCGCCGGCGAGCGCCTGCTGGGCTGCCTGGACGAGCTGCCGCTCGCACAACGCAGCGCCTTCTTGTTGCACCACGACGACGAGCTGCCGCTGGCCGACGTGGCGCGTGCGTTGGAGGTGGGCTTCGAAACCGCCAAGACACGGCTGCGGTATGCGATGAGCAAGCTGCGCACCTGCATGGGTGCCTACCTCGCGCCGATCCAAGGCAATGCGCCATGACAGACGAAGAGCGCGACGCCCATTTGCGCCAGGCCTTGCGGCACGCACCGGATGCCGACCTGCAGCCGCCACCGGCCTTGAGCGCGCTCATCTTGAAAGAGGCACAGGCCAAGGCGCGCGATGCGTCAGCCCCGGCGCGTGCGCCGCGTCACCCGTTGTGGAGCGTGTGGGACTGGTTGGCGCGTCCGTCGGTGGCCACCGGCTTTGCCGGTGTGATGGTCGCGACGCTGGTGGGCCTGATGTGGTGGGATCAACCGATGGACGAGGCGATGCCTCGTCCGCCCGCGCCAGCTGCAGCCCCTGCGCCTGCTTCGGCGCCAGTCTCTCCGCCAGCCGCAACAACGCCGCCCGCCGCGCCGATGGCCGAAGCCACGGGCGCTGCGCCGCAGCAGGCGCCCACGCCGCAGCGCAAGTCAGCCCCGGTGGCCAAACCCGCAGCCGCTGCAGCACCCGCACCTGAGGTCGCGACCCGTGAAGAAACGGCGGCACCGGCCGCCCGAGAAGCAGCCCCCGCCGTCGCCCTGTCCGCACCGCCGCCAGCGCCCGCACCGACCGCCGCGGGCGACACCGCCACCGCCGGTGCGCCCGCCAGGGTGCGGTCCCAGTCGCTTGACGAATCGAAGCGCCAGCGCAGCATGGCCTCTGCCGACACGCTGAACAAGGCCGCCAAGGCCGAAACGCGAGACAGCCTCGCCCAAGTGCGCGCTGCCATCACCTCCGAGCCCGCGCGCTGGTCCTGGCAGCGCGAGGGCGCACCACCGCAGGCCATGAACGACGCGGTGCGCAGCTGGCTGGCGCGGATGGATGCCGAAGCGGGTGACCGCTGGCAGCCGGTGGACGTAAGCCTGCTGCCTGCCGGCAGCGAGATCCGCCTGCTTCGCGATGGCGAACTGCAGCACGGCTTCCGGCTCATTGAACGCGGAGTGTTGTGGCAGACCCCGCCGGGTCGCTGGCATCTGGTGACGCTGCCACCAACGAGCGTGAGGGCGTTGGAAACGAGCGCTCCCTGACGGCGATTACGGAGGGTTCGTGAAATTTTCCGCTCAAATGGCCGGGCAGTTCACGAAGGCTTGGCTACATTGCAGGTTGTCAAATGCACACCTGCTCAAAAAGCGGGTCGCAAAGCGCCAGACGAGCGCCAGGGAGAACAACGCAGTGGTCACGCGGAGGGAAGGCGCAAAGCGTCATCGCCGAGCGGTACACGTTCTCCCACGGTGACCGTCGTCGCGTGGCGAGTGCGTCTAGACACCGTTTCTCCATGTCTTTGCGGTGCCACTTCGGCCCGCGGGTCATGGCCGTGTTCGATCGCATCGCCGTTGGAGGCTTCTTGAACAACGCTCGCTCTACCGCCGCAGTCTCGCGCGCTCACTTCCGTCGTCCCACCCTCGCCGCATTGGTCCTCGCTGTGGTTCTGGCCGCATGCGGTGGCAGTGATGACGACTCCGGCCAGCCGTATGTTCCTGCGGGCCAGCAGCCGGTGCAGCCGGGCAGCCTCGGCGGCCGCGTGCTGTCGGCCAGCAATGGCCAGCCCATTGCAGGCGCCACGGTCGTTGTCGACGGCGTCACCGTCACAACAGGCGCCGACGGTGCCTTCGCGTTTGCCGACCTGACCCAGGTCGATCGCATCCTGGTCACGATCACCGCCGCCGGTTATGCCTCGACGGTGCGAGTCACCTCGGTGACCGGGGGCCTCACCACCACCGTACCGGCTCAGCTCATGCCCTTGGCCGCCACGGTGAGCCTCAACGCCGCCGCAGGTGGCACGACCACTGTTCCCGGCTCCACCGCTCAGGTGACCTTCCCGGCAGGTGCCGTCGTCACAGCCGCCGGCGCGGCACCGACGCAGCCGGTGTTGGTGCAACTCACCGCCTTCAACCCCGCCGAGGACGCGACCCTCCTCCCTGGCGACTACCGCACCACGAACGCCGGCGCTGCAGCCTGGGTCGAGAGCTACGGTGCCCTGACGGTCGTGTTGACCGACGCGGCCGGAGGCTCGTACAACCTCGCCGCCGGCCAGAGCGCCACCATCCGCATTCCGGCTGCGAGCCGTGCGACCACCTTGCCGGGGACCGTCACGCTGTACGGCTTCAACGAAAGCACCGGCCTGTGGGAAAGCGGAGGCACCGCCACGCTCGGTGGCACCGCCCCGAACCAGTACTACGAAGGCACGGTCACCCGCTTCACGACCTGGAACACCAACAACATGCTCAACACCGTGCAGGTCACCGGCTGCGTGCAGGACTCTGCTGGCCGCCGCGTGGCACGCGCACGCATCGAGCTCGACGGCATCACCTACTCGGGCACGACCAACGTTCTCAGCGACCGCTCCGGCAACTTCTCCGTGCCGATGCGCCGCGATGCCTCGGCAGCGCTGAATGCCCGCTCGGCCTCGCTGCTGTCGAACACACGCGCCGTCACCACCACCACGGGCAACATGCCGTTGGGCTCACCCTGCCTGATCCTGGCCGAAGGGGCGCTCGGCATCAAGCTGACCTGGGGCCAGCAGCCACTGGACGTCGACTCGCACCTGCTCACCCCGCATGGCACGCACATCTACTACAACGCCAAGGGCACGCTGACGGCAGCACCGTTTGCCAACCTCGACATCGACGACCTCAGGTCATTCGGCCCTGAGATCGTCACCATCCGCCGCCCAGCGCAAGGCACCTACCGCTACTTCCTTCACAACTTCTCTCGCACCTTCAGCCCGGGCATGACGGATTCGCCGGTGAAGGTCGAAGTCACGTACAACGGCAACACCACCGTCTACAGGCCGGGGGCCGGTGAAGGCGGCAGTCTTGAGTACTGGCATGCGTTCGACATCGTGATCAACGCCCAATGCGGTGTCACGATCACCCCGGCGAACACCTGGTCGGCGGGCGAGCCTACCAACCCGAACCCCGGCGGCGCAACCATCACTTACTGCAACTGACGAGACCCTATCTCGCGGCCGGCGTCACGCCGGCACGAGGGCGAGCCCAACGGGCTCGCCCTTTTTTTTATGCGCGCATCGGCGCGGCGTGGCGGGGGGTGTCAGCAGGCGAGCGCCTGTGCGTCGCTATCATGATCCGTTTCGCCCTCCGCACCCATGCCGCCCCGCAAACCCGCAGCACCTGAAGCGTCGATCGTGCCGTCCATCGAAGCACCCGTGATCCGGGTGCGCGGCGCCCGAACGCATAACCTGAAGAACATCGATCTCGACATCCCGCGCAACAAGCTGGTGGTGATCACCGGCCTCTCGGGTTCGGGCAAATCCAGCCTCGCCTTCGACACGCTCTATGCCGAAGGCCAGCGCCGCTACGTGGAGAGCCTCTCCGCCTACGCACGCCAGTTCCTGCAGTTGATGGACAAGCCCGATGTCGATGTGATCGAGGGCCTGTCACCGGCGATCAGCATCGAGCAGAAGGCCACCTCGCACAACCCGCGCTCGACCGTTGGCACGGTGACCGAGATCCACGACTACTTGCGCCTGCTGTACGCCCGCGCCGGCACGCCCTTCTGCCCCGAGCACCAGCTGCCGCTGCAAGCGCAGAGCGTGAGCCAGATGGTCGATGCCGCGCTCGCGCTGCCGCAAGACACCAAGCTGATGGTGCTGGCCCCGGTGGTGCGCGACCGCAAGGGCGAGTTCGCCGAACTCTTTGCCGACATGCAGGCGCAAGGCTATGTGCGCTTTCGCATCGACGGCACGGCCTATGAAGCGGCCGATGTTCCCAAGCTGAAAAAAGCCGAGAAGCACGACATCGACGTCGTGATCGACCGCGTGAAAGTGCAGCCCGGCTTGCAGCAGCGACTGGCGGAAAGTTTCGAGGCCGCGATGCGCATCGCCGAAGGCCGCGCGATGGCGCTGGAGATGGACTCGGGCAAAGAGCACCTCTTCAGCAGCAAGTTCGCCTGCCCCATCTGCAGCTACAGCTTGAGCGAGCTGGAGCCGCGCCTTTTCTCCTTCAACTCGCCGGTGGGTGCCTGCCCGAGCTGCGACGGCCTCGGCCAGGTGACGGCCTTCGACCCCGATCGGGTGGTCGCCTTTCCGTCGCTCAGCCTGGCCAGTGGTGCGGTGAAGGGATGGGACCGGCGCAACGGCTACACCTTCTCGCTGCTGGAGAGCGTGGCCAAACACTACAAGTTCGACATCGACACCCCGTTTGAAGACCTGACCAAGAAGGCACGCACGGTGCTGCTGTGGGGCTCGGGCGACGACGAAGTGAGCTTCGTCTACGAGGCCGACGGCGCCAACGGCAAGACCCGCAGCGTCAAGCGCAAACACCCCTTCGAAGGCATCATCCCCAACCTGCAGCGGCGCTACAAAGAGACCGACTCGGCGGCCGTGCGCGAAGACCTCGCCCGCTACCAGGCCGCCAAACCCTGCCCCGATTGCCAGGGCACCCGTTTGCGCAGCGAAGCGCGGCATGTGTTCCTGCAGGGCGAAGGCGACGCGCAGGGCGAGCCGATCTACCGCGTCGAGCACTTCACGCTGCGCGAGTGCCTGGCGTATTTCGAGGCCCTGCACTTGAAAGGCGCCAAGGCCGAGATCGCCGACAAGGTGGTGCGCGAGATCCGCTCGCGGCTCAAGTTCCTGAACGACGTGGGCCTCAACTATTTGAGCCTGGACCGCAACGCCGATTCGCTGAGCGGTGGTGAATCACAGCGCATTCGCCTCGCCTCGCAGATCGGCTCGGGCCTGACCGGTGTGATGTACGTGCTCGACGAGCCCAGCATTGGCCTGCACCAGCGTGACAACGACCGCTTGATCGGCACGCTGCGCCACCTGCGCGACATCGGCAACAGCGTGCTGGTGGTCGAGCACGACGAAGACGCCATCCGCGCCGCCGATCACGTGATCGACATGGGCCCCGGCGCCGGTGTGCACGGCGGTCGAGTAATCGCGCAAGGCACACCGCAACAGGTGGCCGACAGCGCCGAGTCGCTGACGGGGCGCTACATGTCGGGGGTCGTGAAGATCGCCGTGCCCAAGAAGCGCCACCGCCTCGCCGACCATGACGAGCCGCAGAGCCTGCGCATCGTCAACGCGCGTGGCAACAACCTGAAGGGCGTGACGGCCGAAATCCCGGTCGGCCTGTTCACCTGCGTGACCGGCGTGTCCGGCTCGGGCAAGTCGACCTTGGTCAACGACACGCTCTACGCGGCGGTGGCCCGCAAGCTCTACGGCAGCCACGCCGAGCCCGAGCCGCATGACGCCATCGAAGGCCTGGACGTGTTCGACAAGGTGATCAGCGTCGACCAGAGCCCCATCGGCCGCACGCCGCGCAGCAACCCCGCCACCTACACCGGCCTGTTCACGCCGATCCGCGAGCTGTTTGCCGAAGTGCCCACGGCCCGCGAGCGGGGTTACGGGCCGGGGCGCTTCAGCTTCAACGTGGCCGGTGGCCGCTGCGAGGCCTGCCAAGGTGACGGTGTGCTGAAGGTCGAGATGCACTTCCTGCCCGATGTGTATGTGCCCTGCGACATCTGCCACAGCAAACGTTACAACCGCGAGACGCTGGAAATCCTCTACAAGGGCAAGAACATCACCGAGGTGCTCAACCTCACGGTGGAAGACGCGCACGGTTATTTCAACGCCGTGCCCAACATCGCCCGCAAGCTGCAGACCCTGCTCGATGTGGGCCTGGGCTACATCCGCCTCGGCCAGAGCGCGACCACCCTCTCCGGCGGCGAGGCGCAGCGTGTGAAGCTCGCGCTGGAGCTGTCCAAGCGCGACACCGGCAGCACGCTCTACATCCTGGACGAACCCACCACCGGCCTGCACTTCGCCGACATCGACCTGTTGTTGCGCGTGCTGCACCAGTTGCGAGACGCGGGCAACACCATCGTGGTGATCGAACACAACCTCGACGTCATCAAGACCGCCGACTGGCTGATCGACATGGGCCCCGAGGGTGGCGCTGGCGGAGGCACGGTGGTTGCCACGGGGACGCCGGAAGACGTGGCCGCCAACGCAGCGAGCTACACGGGGCGCTACCTGCAGCCGCTGCTGCGCTGAGACCTCGCGGTCGGCTTGTTGCAATGCAGCATGACCCATGCGAACTAGCCTCTATTGGCAAGCAGCGTGGCCTTGAACTACATTGCCGCAGCCCGGCAGTCCGGGCTCCAACCTTTTGGCCCCACGCGACATGCCGCCTGCGCCCTTGCCCGCTGACGAATCACACCGGCTGGCCACACTGCACGCGGCGGGCATCCTCGACACCGATCCCGAAGAGAGCTTCGACACCCTCGCGCAATGTGCGGCGCAGCTGACGGGCAGCGCCATCGCCGTCGTCAGCCTGGTCGACGCCGATCGTGAATGGTTCAAGGCCGTGCACGGCTGGGACGACCTGCCGGTGCGCGAGATCCCGCGCGCCATCTCGTTTTGCAACCACGCGCTGCTGAACGACGGCATGTTCGAAGTGCCTGACGCCACCCGCGACCCGCGCTTTGCCAACAACCCGTTCGTCACCGGCATGCCGCACGTGCGCGCCTATGCTGGCGAGCCGCTGCGGGTCGATGGCGCCCTCCTCGGCACGCTGTGCGTGATCGACCCGCGTCCGCGCAGCCTGACGGCCGAGCAGCGCGACAGCCTGCGCCGGCTGGCCCGGGTTGCCAGCGAATTGCTGAGCACGCGCCTGCACACTCCACCGGCCGAAAACGAGCGTGCACGCCTGCTCGACTTTGCCCGCGCTTCGGGCGACTGGATGTGGGAGACCGACGCCCAGCTGCGCTACACCTGGGTCTCGTCCACCTTCGAAGCGGTGACGGGTTTGTCGCCATCGTCAGTGCGCGGTGCTGCGCTCGCCGATTCACCGCTGCTCGACAACCTGGGCACGCCGCTGGGCGGCGGGCGCAGCCTGCACGCGCTGCTGCGGCGGCACCAGCCGATCACCCGCGTCATCACCGACAAGCTCACGCCGCGTGGCACGCTGCAGGTGTCGCGCAGCGCGGTACCGGTGTTCGACGCACAGGGCCGGTTCAGCGGCTACCGCGGCACCGCACGAGACGTGTCGGCCCACATCGCCACCGAGCGCCGCACCCATGCGCAAGCCGAGCTGCTGCGCAAGCTCTCGTCGCAGGTGCCGGGCGTGATCTTCCAGCTGTGGCTGCAGCCCGACGGCCGCACCCGCTACACCTACGCCAGCGATGCCTCGCGCGAACTTTTTGGTGCCGAGCCACCGCGCGACGATGACGGTGGCGACAAAGACGTGGTGTGCCGCATGCTGCACCCCGACGACCAAGCCGGCTACATGCCCAGCCTGGTCGCCGCCTCGCGTGCGCTGACGCCGTGGCAACGCGAGTTCCGCATCGTGCGCGATGGCGTGGTGCGCTGGATCGAAACCCGCGCTGTGCCCGAGCGCCACCCGGCCGGCGGCACGCTGTGGCACGGCTTTTCGTCCGACGCGACGGCGCGCAAGGAGATCGAGCTCGCGCTGCGCAGCAGCGAAGAGCGCTGGAGCCTGGCCGCCGAAGCCGCCAGTATCGGCATCGCCGAGCTTGACCTCGAGCGCGGGCAGATGAACTTCGACGCCCGCGCTTGCGCCAACCACGGGCTCAAGTTCCCGCAGCCGCACTACCTGTTGACCGACTGGCTGGCGGCCGTCCACCCCGACGACCGTGATGGCGTGCAGGCGCGGCTGGAGCAGGCGCTGGCCACCGGCGGCATGCTCGAAGCCCGCTACCGCCTGCAGCGGCCCGACAGCGGCGAAGCCACGCTGGAGATCTTTGCGCGCTGCACCCTGGACAGCGCACAGCGCGTGATCGGCATGGTCGGGACTTGCCGCGACGTCACCCAACAAGCCGCGCACGAGCAGCTGCGCAGCGACAAGGAAACCGCCGAACGCGCCAGCCGCGCCAAGAGCGAATTTCTCTCGCGCGTGAGCCATGAGCTGCGCACGCCGCTCAATGGCATCCTGGGTTTTGCGCAGCTGATGGCCATCGACCGTGTGCACCCGCTGGCGCCCGACCAGGCGCGTCGGCTCGACAGCGTGCTGCGCGCCGGGCGCCACCTGCTGGAGCTGATCAACGACATGCTCAACCTGGCGCGCATCGAGCAGGAAGACTTCTCGTTGCAGCGCTCGCCGGTCAACCTGGCGGCCACGCTGCAGACCTGCTTCTCGCTGACCCAGCCGCTGGCCGACAGCGCCGGCGTGCGCCTGGCGGCGCCACCGAAACGCGCGCACTGGGCCCAGGCCGATGCACGCGCGGTGGAGCAGGTGCTGCTCAACCTGCTGTCCAACGCCATCAAGTACAACCGCCCGGCCGGCTCGGTGAGGGTGAGCTTGTCACGCAGTGGCGCGCACGTGCTGGTGGCGGTGAGCGACGACGGCGAGGGCCTGAGCGAAGCGCAGCAGTCACGTCTGTTCCAGCCCTTCAACCGGCTGGGCGCCGAGCAGCGCCGCGTCGAAGGCACGGGCCTCGGCCTCGTGATCGCGCGCGAGCTGGCGGCCTCGATGCAAGGCGAGCTGCAGGTTCACAGCGAGCCCGGCAAGGGCTCCACCTTCACGCTGCGCTTGCCCGCCAGCGCTGCACCCAGCGGGAGGCGGACCACTGGTGACCCGGAACGACCCGCGCTACCGCAATCTCCCACAACGCAACGCCAGGTGCTCTACATCGAAGACGAGCCTCTCAACGTGCTGCTGATGCAAGAGGTGTTCAAGGCCCGCCCGCAATGGGCGCTGCAGGTGGCGACAGACGGGGGCAACGGCCTCGACGCGGCCCGCGAACAGCGCCACGACCTGCTGCCGATCGACATGAACCTGCCCGACATGAACGGCCTGGAGCTGATCCGAACCCTGCGCGCCGACCCGCGCACCTCGGGGCTGCAATGCATCGCCTTGTCAGCCGACGCGATGCAGACCCAGATCGATGCGGCGCTGGCCGCAGGCTTTGACGGCTACTGGACCAAGCCGATCAACGTGGCGCACATCCTGGATGGTTTAGGCCAGGCCCTGGCGGGCTGACCACCGCAAACACTCCGTTCGGGCTGAGCCTGTCGAAGCCAGCGTCGTGCACAGCGGGCCCTTCGACAAGCTCAGGGCGAACGGAGTCGGGGTGAGAACGAGGCAATAAAAAAGCCGGTGCACTGCACCGGCTCTCTCAATCAGCGGATCGCCGCGATTTACTTCAGGTGACCGTTGATCAGCTTGGTCATCTCGAACATCGAGACCTGGGCCTTCTTGAAGATTTCCTTCAACTTGGCGTCGGCATTGATCATCGTGCGCTTCGCCTTGTCTTGCAGGTCATTCTTCTTGATGTACTCCCACACCTTCTTGGTCACTTCCGTGCGCGGCACCGGGGTCGCGCCAATGATGGCGGCCAGGTGTGCGCTCGGGGTCATGGCCTTCATGAAGGCGGCGTTGGGGGTGCGCTTCTTGGCCGGAGCCTTCTTCGCTGCCACCTTCTTTGCAGGAGCCGCCTTCTTGGCCGGAGCGGCCTTCTTCGCGGGAGCAGCTTTTTTTGCCGCTACTTTTTTGGCCGGTGCGGCCTTCTTGGCCGGGGCCTTCTTTGCTGCGGGTTTCGCAGCTTTCTTCGCAGTTGCCATTTTGAATTTCTCCATCACAAGTTGTTGATGTGCCCGTGTTGGGTGAGAGCCGCATGAGCTCTCTGTTCTCCATGGACCACGTGCGGAGCGAATACTACTGCGAGAGTGCTGCATTGAGAAGCAGTTTTCATAGGTAAATCGCGCATTCATGCCCGGTGACGCGCGCTTTTGTCTCCGCTGCGCGTCACTCGTGTGCCTCGATGCACGGCCGCACTCAGCTCACATCGCTCTCCTGCGCGGCGCGTTTGTCACCGCTGAACATGGCGCGCACTAGGTTTTCGCGGTGGCGAACGCTCGCGAAAATCACGCCGCTCAGGTGCACGCCGATCAGCGCGAGCAGCATCCACGCGAGTGCGCCGTGCAGGCTTTGCATGCCCTCGTCGCCCCAGAAGCGGTCGGTGTTCAAGAGCCAACCGGTGGCGCCCACACCCATCGCGCAGGCCCACAACACGAGTGCCATCCAGCCGCCCAGCGGGTTGTGGCCGAGGTAGCGCGGCTCGCGAGCGCGCAGCCACCGCGCGGCATAGCGCGCGGTGTGCGCTGGCGAACGGACGAATTGACGGAAGCGCGCGTACGGACTGCCGACACAACCCCAGACCAGGCGCAGCCCGACCACGGCGAGCACCGCATAACCCACCGGCGCGTGCCACCGCGTCCAGCGCTCGCTGGTCAGCCAGGCCGCGGTAATGGCGGCGACCAGCGCCCAGTGCAGGCCGCGCACGGCAGCGTCCCAGACCTTCATGGTGTCGACGGGGAAGGCGCTACTTCTTCGCCGACTCACCGGCCGGCAGCACCCGCTCGAAGGTCTTGGGGTCGAAAAAAACCTCGACACGTTCGCCCTTGGCGTCGAAGCCATAAACCTCGTAGCAGCCGTTCTCGACCTTGACCTTGCGGACCTTCCAGCCCTCGTTGACGAGCTTGGTCTGCAGCGCCATCTGGCCTTTCCATTCGGCTTGGGGGGTGTCGCACTTCACGTCGCCGTGGGCGAAGGCGGCGCTGGTGAACAGGGTGGCGGCAACCGCAGCAACAAGCAGTGGGGTGGTTTTCATCGGGGTCCTTTCAGGGTGAAGTCGGCTCAGGTGTCGGCCCAGCCACGCAGCAGGTTGTGATAGGTGCCGGTAAGGCCGATCACCGCCGGGTCGGCCTCGCCAAAACGGGTGCGCAGGCTCATC
>NZ_JANOCG010000392.1:0-3486 GCF_031412075.1 Rhizobacter sp. | reverse complement strand
CTCATCATTCGTGGCCATCCCGCTGCTTCGTGTCTCCCCACTCCGTTCGGGCTGAGCCTGTCGAAGCCTGCGCCGTGCTGTGCGCACCCTTCGACAAGCTCAGGGCGAACGGGCTCTGGTTGCGGCATGTCACTCATCATTCGTGGCCCCCCCCGCTGCTTCGTGTCCCCACACTCCGTTCGGGCTGAGCCTGTCGAAGCCAGCTCCGTGCTGTGCACACCCTTCGACAAGCTCATGGCGAACGGGCTCTGGTTGCAGCATGTCACTCATCGCGGGCTTTCAGGTCTTGGGAAAGACGATCACGGCATTCAGGCCGTGTGGCGCTTGCTCGCTCAGTTGCAACTCAGCCGCGTCACCGAAGAAAGCGCGCAAACGTTCGCGCAGGTTGTTGAGGCCGGTGCCAGGTGCCACCGTCTCCGGCATGCCCACGCCGCTGTCGGCCACCACCACTTCGACAGCACCCGCTTGCTCACGCGCTTCGACGCGGATGTGGCCGCCCGCCTCGCTGGGGTCGACGCCGTGGCGTACGGCGTTTTCCACCAGAGTGAGCAGCGCCATCGGCGGAAAGCGCAGTTGCGCCAGCTCGGGCGGCACGTTCACGCTGAACGCCAGCCGGTCGGGCATGCGCATGCGCATCAGCTCCAGGTAGGCCTTGACCAGCGCCATCTCGGTGCCCAGCGTCGCGTTGTCACTGCTCAGCGTGGGCACGGCGGCACGCAGATACGCGATCAGGCTTTGCAGCACCGGCGCCGCACGCGGCGAACCCGATTCGACCAGCTGCTGCACATTCGCCAGCGTGTTGAAAAGAAAGTGCGGCTCGATCTGCGCGTGCAGCAGGCGCAGCCGCGCATCGAGCGCCTGCTTTTCGAGCGTGCTGCGCTCCAGCGCAAACGCCAGCTCCTGCGCACGCGCTTGCGCGTCGCGCTCGCGGTAAAGCGCGCCCAGCGCCAGCACGAGACCGATGGCCATGGCCCAGACCGTGATCTTGATGAAGCCCCAGACCATGCCCTCGTGCTCCAGCACGCGCAACACGCTGCCACCCGCCATCCACAGGTAGGCCAGCAAGGTCGCCACCGGCGCTGTCAGCACGATGGCCAACAACTGCACCACCCACCGCGGCAGCCAACGCTGCGGCCAGCGGCCGGCCACGTCGTAAGCCAGCAGCAAGGACAGCCCGACGAACACCGTGCGCGCCAGGATGCTGACGAACGAGGTGGCGAAATGCGGGCTGAACAGCGCCGCGAGCGAGGTGGCGACGGCCAGCATCAACAGCAGGCGCGGCGGCCGAAAGGCCGAGCGCAGCAGCGTCAACACGCTGCGCCAGCCGACCGTGGAGAGGGGAGCCGTGGAATCCATCGCCCGCACGATACGGGCATTCACGCCATTCCCCAAGTGGTGCGGGGCGGGTGTGCGACGGGCGACGGGAATCGAGGGCCGAGCCACGGCAGGCAGGCGGAGCCGGTGCCCCGCCTGCCCTCCCCCCCGGAGTTACTTGACGATCACCGTGTACATGCTGGTGCCGCCGTTGTTCCAGGGTCCGAGCGTCACCGTGCCCGCGTTGAAGCGCTTCCTGAAGAGGCTGAAGCCGCGCGAGACGGTCGGGCTTTCGGCCATGGTCAGGTCGGCCCCGGTGTCGACCCAGCTGCTGTCGATCCACGAGGGCAGCGGCGAGCGGTTGTCGAAGGCGATGTACACGTCGGCCGCAGCCGAGATGCTGAAGGTCGCCAGCGGGTTGCCGGCATAAGCCTTGGACGCATTGGCCGCGCGAATCCAGCGCCCACCCGCCACCACCGCAGGCACGGCGCTGAAGGTGTAGGTGCGGTCGCCATACGACACGTTGCCGTTTTGCAGGTTGCTCTGGATCGACCAGTTGGCCGAGTTGGCGCCGTCTGACACCTGCAGGTTCGACACCGTCACCGCCGGCGGCACACCGCAGCCGGTGACACGCGCACCGCCCCAGTCGGCGTGGTCATAGCCGTCGCCGTTGCCGCCGTCGGTCACGACCAAGCGCAGCTCGGCCGTGTTGGCCACCGGCACGACGGCGGTGGTGCGCAGCGAGCTGCCGGTCAACGCAGGGCTGGTGTAGGCCAGCACGCCGTCGCGCCAGACCTGGAACACCACGCTACCGTTGTCACCCACCTCGTCGTCCACGCCGAGGTCGGCGATGAAGTTGCCGGAGCAGCTGCGGTTGAGGTTGAAGCGCAGGTCAGACGGCGCGTGCACGCCCAGCCCGCGCTGGTACGCCACGCCACCGATCGAGATCTGCCGGCCGTCGGCCGCGCCCTGCTCGCCGTTGCTGCGGTTCACCTCGTACGGGCCCCAGCCGTTCACCGGCGTGCCGATCAGAGGGAAGCTGCTCAGCTGCGTGCGCGGGAAGATGTCGCGCGTGACGGTGTTCGTCGCACCCGACGAGTCGCGCACCGTGAGCGTGATGCGCAGCCACATGTTGGCTTCGCTGGCTTCGAAGTCGGGCACGGTGAACGAGCCGCTGCCGCCGGCCACCGGCGTGATGAAGGTGTGTGCGTGCGTGTCGTGCTGGAAGTCGACTTTCCAGCTGAGGTTGGCGCCGGCCAGGTTGCCGTCTTCGGGGTCGGTGCCCACGCCGCTGTAGCTGATGACGTCGCCGGTGGCAAAGCCGGTGGTCGCCGAGGGCGTGTCGATGCGCGCGGTGGGCGAGCGGTTGGTCGTGACGGTGAGCGTGGCCTCGTCGGTGGTCACGCTGCCGAAGCTGTTGCTGGCCACGGCACGGAAGCGTGCGCCGGTGTCATTCACCGTGGTGGTGGCCAGCGTGTAGCTGCCACCGGTGGCGCCGCTGATGTTGGCGCCGTTGCGTTGCCACTGGAAACCGGTGGCGCCGTCGGCTGCAGCCGAGAAGGTGGCGGCCGTGCCCACGTAGACCGTCTGGCTCTGCGGGTGCTGCGTGATGCGCGGTGCCTGGCTGCCGGTGAAGGTGATCTTGCCCACCGTGCCGGCGCCGGGTGCGGGTGTGCCGGTGGCCTGGTTGCGCGCCAGGTAGTACATGGCGCCCGAGGGAGCGACGCCGATGTTGGTGGGGTTGCCGATGCCGCTGGCAAAGGTCGTCACCGTGTTGGGTGTCGACGGGTTGAAGTACTTGATGGCGCCGTTGCAGAAGTCGGCAAAGAAGAAGCGACCCACGTAAGAGGTGCCGAATTGCGCGGTGGCCGGGTTGTAGAAGGCGGTGCCCGTGATGGAGCAGCCCTCGCTGTGCGAGTAGGCATACACCGGGTTCAGGTAGTTGGTGTTGCTGCTGCTGCCCTCGACTGCCGGCCAGCCGTAGTTGCCGCCGGCCTGGCCACGGTTCACTTCTTCCCAGCTGCCCTGGCCCACGTCACCGATGTAGGTGAGGCCGGTGCCGGGCTGGATGTCGAGCACGAAGGGGTTGCGAAAGCCGAGCGCCCAGGTGGCCTTGTAGGCATTGGAAGGCGTCGTGAAGAAGGGGTTGTCGCTCGGGATGGTGCCGTCGGC
>NZ_JANOCG010000391.1:0-5393 GCF_031412075.1 Rhizobacter sp. | reverse complement strand
CCGGCACCTTCATGTACCACCCGCATGCCGACGAGATGGTGCAGATGGCGATGGGGATGATGGGCTTCTGGATCACCCATCCCAAGGCAAAGCATCCGCTGATCGACGAGGTGGACCGCGACTTCGTCTTCCTGCTCAACGCCTACGACATCGACCCCGGCAGCTACACGCCCAAGATCATGACGATGCTCGACTTCAACCTCTGGAGCTGGAACAGCCGCATCTTCCCCGGCATCGACCCGCTGGTGGTGCGACAGGGTGACAAGGTGCGCCTGCGCATCGGCAACCTGACGATGACCAACCACCCGATCCACCTGCACGGGCACGAGTTCCTCGTCACCGGCACCGACGGCGGGCCCACGCCCAAGAGCGCCCGCCAGTACGAGGTGACCACCGACGTGGCGGTGGGCCAGATGCGCCAGCTCGACTTCATTGCCGACGAAGAAGGCGACTGGGCCTTTCACTGCCACAAGAGCCACCACACCATGAACGCGATGGGCCACAACGTGCCCACCATGATCGGTGTCGACCACAGCGGCGTGGTGAAGCAGATCACGAAGCTGATCCCCGACTACATGGTGATGGGCGAGCGCGGCATGAAAGACATGACCGAGATGGAGATGCCGCTGCCCGACAACACGGCGGCCATGATGACCGGCACCGGCCCGTTCGGTGCGGTCGGCATGGGCGGCATGTTCAGCGTGCTCAAGGTGCGCAAGAACCAGAAGGCTGGCGACTACAGCGACCCCGGTTGGTACCAGCACCCGCTCGGCACCGTGGCCTACGAATGGAAGGGCACGCTGCCCGACCCCACGCGCCTCAAGGCCGAAGGCACCGGCTCGATGCCGCCCGTGGCCAAACCCGCACAAGACACCGAGGTGAAGGTGCGCAAGCCCACGGGCGGGCACTCGAACCATTGAATCAACCGAAGGAGCACACGATGAAACGAACCGTCTCCCACTTCGTTGCCGCCCTGGGCCTGGCCCTGGCCACCAGCATGGTGATGGCCCACGGCGAAGATGGTAAGAAGAAGGCAAGCGCCACCGCCACCCGCAAGGAACAGAAGCCCTGGGGCATGGCCGGCGATGCCAAGGCCGTCACCCGCACGATCGAGATCGGCATGGACGACAGCATGCGCTTCACGCCTGACCTGATCGAGGTGCGCGAAGGCGAAACCATCCGCCTCATCCACCGCAACAAGGGCAAGCTCCTGCACGAGTTCGTGCTCGGCACGAAGAAGGAACTCGACGAACACGCCGCGCTGATGGTCAAGTTCCCGAACATGGAGCACGACGAGCCTTACATGGCCCACGTCGCGCCCGGCAAGCGCGGGCAGATCGTCTGGACCTTCAATCGTGCCGGTGAGTTCGATTTCGCCTGTCTGATCGCCGGCCACTACCAGGCCGGCATGGTCGGCAAGGTGAGGGTGCTTGCCGCGGCGGCCCGACCGGCTGTACCCCGCTGACTGGGTACGGTTCACCGCCGCTGAAAGTCGATTGCTGCCTATCGTGACGCCGATTCGGCCGGCGTCATGAGAGGCGGGGCCCGTTACGGGGCGGCGGAGATGGCGGTCACGGTGAACGCGCCGTTGAGCTTGTCAGCGGTGAAGCGGATCTTGTCGCCTTCTTTCAGGCCTTGCAGCAGCTTGGCGTCGGCCACCTTGAAGACCATCGTCATGGGTGGCATGTCGAGGTTCTGGATCAGGCCATGACGCAAGGTGACTTTGCCGGCCCCGGCGTCGATCTTGCGCACCTCGCCGTCGACCCAGCGGGTTTGTGGCCGGGCCGCTGAGGCTGCAGACGCATGGTGGGCCGCATGGTCGACGGGCGCCGATGCCGGCTGGGCTTGTACGCCGAAGGCCAGGGCCAGGGCCGAGGCGGCAGTCACTTGAACGAGTTTCATCGCAGCTTCCTTTGTCGTTGGCGGGCGCTGTCGTGCACCTGCCGCCATGGGACTTTGAACCTTGCCCTCGTGGCAAGGTCAAGTTGTTTCGTCACGCACCCCAGCGGAGTGTGTTGAGCCTTGTCTGGGAGGCCGCTCAAGCCGAAATGGTTCCTGTCATCTGGGACGCCCAGGGTGAATTTGCCAAGAGCGTGGGCGTCAAGCGCGGCCAGTTCGTCGAGCTCTGCGAAAAGCTGCCAGCGGGCGCCAAGGTCACCTGGCGCTTCAAGGCGGATGCCGCGCTTGACTTCAATGTGCACTTCCACCAGGCCAAGGAGGTGAGTTACCCGGTCCAGCAAGACCAGGTGACCCAGGCCCAAGGGGTGCTCGAAGCTCCGGGCGCGCAGGACTACTGCTGGATGTGGGCCCACAAAGGCAAAGGCGGGCCGCCCGTCACCTTGGCAATTCAGCTCAAGCGTCGGCCAGCAACGGGTGCAGATCGAGCCCGGCGATCTTGACGCGAACGCGTTGGCCGAGGGCATCTGGTAAGCGGGCTACACGCCCGTGCGGGCATCGATAGGCCCCACCGCAGCCGCGGCGCCCGCGCGAGGCGGCTGTTGCGGCTGCCGGTGAGGTGGGGCGTGAACGCGGCGGCCTGCTGCCTTGATCTGGCGCAAGGGGGCCAGGTGGGTGACACCTAGACTGCAAACAACCCTCTCGCTGCAAGCGTTGCCCCCGATCTCCTCGACACCTTGGCGCGTTCGCAGGCCTCTGCTGACCAGGAGATTCACATGCCCTCCATCCGAACTTTGCTTGCGCTGACCGGCGTCGTCTTCATCACCGCTTGTGCTGCGACTTCCGGACCCGGCAGCAGCCAAAGTGCTGCCGCCAAGGCGGCCGAACATGCGGGCCACCACCCGGCCGGTGCGGCGTCCGCGCCGGCTTCTCCCGCGCCAGACCGCATGAAAGCCATGCGGGAGATGCACGACAAGATGATGAGTGCCAAGACCCCCGAGGAGAAGCAGGCCTTGATGGCCGAGCACATGAAGGCCATGCAAGGCGGCATGCAGATGATGAAGGGCATGGGGCGCGGCATGGGTGCCAAGGGCATGCCCGACGACATGGCTCAACGTCACAAGATGATCGAGGACCGCATGGACATGATGCAGATGATGATGGACATGATGATGCAGCGCATGCCCACCTCCGGAGTGCCACCTGCAGCCAAGTGACACCAGTGGCGTGACTCTTCCATCGCGGGAAGGTCCATGTTGGGCACATCGTCAACCGAAGGAGCGCTGAGCCATGGACACGCAGATCCACGAAGGCCATCACGGCCACGCGCACAAGCCACACGTGCACCAGGCGCAGCCGGCAGCACCCGGCACGGCTTACACCTGTCCCATGCACCCGGAGATCCGCCAGGATCACCCGGGCAGCTGCCCCAAGTGCGGCATGACGCTGGAGCCGGTGCTGCCCTCGCTGGATGAAGAAGAGAACCCGGAGCTGGTGGACTTCAAACGCCGCTTCTGGTGGACGCTGCCGCTCACAGTGGTGGTGACCGTGCTGGCCATGTTCGGACACCGCCTCGGCTGGTTCGACATGGCCGTGCAGAGCTGGATCGAACTGGTGTTGTCGCTGCCGATCGTGCTGTGGGCGGGCGCGCCGTTCTTCGTGCGCGGGGTTCGATCGGTGGTCAACCGAAGCCCCAACATGTGGACCCTGATCGGCCTGGGCACCGGCGCGGCTTTTGCCTACAGCGTGGTCGCCACCGTGGCGCCGCAGGTGTTCCCTGCGTCCTTCGTGTCGATGGGGCGCGTGGCGGTGTACTTCGAGGCGGCGGCGGTGATCATCTCGCTCACCTTGCTCGGCCAGATGCTGGAGCTGAAAGCCCGCTCGCAGACCTCGGCAGCCATCAAGTCGCTGCTTGGCCTGGCGCCCAAGACAGCTCGCCGCATCGAGCCCGATGGCAGTGAGGCCGACGTGCCGCTGACCCATGTGCATGTGGGCGACTTGTTGAGGGTGCGACCGGGCGAGAAGGTGCCGGTCGATGGCGTGGTGGTCGAGGGCAGCAGCGCGCTCGATGAATCGATGCTGACCGGCGAGCCGCTGCCCGTGACCAAGCGGCCGGGCGACAAGCTGATCGGCGCGACGATGAACACCAGCGGCGCCTTGGTGATGCGCTCGGAGCACGTCGGCTCGGCCACGGTGCTCGCGCAGATCGTCCAGATGGTTGCCATGGCGCAGCGCTCTCGTGCGCCGATGCAGCGCATGGCCGACACGGTGGCCGGCTATTTCGTGATGGGGGTCGTGGCCGTCGCCTTGTTGACCTTCTTCGGCTGGGGCCTCTTCGGTCCCTCGGGTGCCAACGACTCGAGCTGGGCCTATGGCCTCATCAACGCCGTGGCGGTGCTGATCATTGCCTGCCCCTGTGCGCTGGGGCTGGCCACGCCGATGTCCATCATGGTCGCCACCGGGCGCGGTGCCACCAGCGGCGTCTTGTTCCGCGACGCGGCGGCCATCGAGAACCTGCGCAAGATCGACACCCTCATCGTCGACAAGACCGGCACGCTGACCGAAGGGCGGCCGAGCTTCGAGCGCGCGGTGGCCGCAGAGGGTGCGAGCGAAGACGAGGTGCTGCGGCTGGCAGCCAGCCTCGACCAGGGCAGTGAACACCCCTTGGCCGCCGCCATCGTCGCGGCGGCCAAGCAGCGCGGGCTGGCGCTCGACAAGCCGGAGCAGTTCGACTCCGAGTCGGGCATCGGCGTGCGCGGCACGGTGGCGGGCAAGGCCGTGTCACTCGGCAACACCGCCTTGATGGAGCAGCTGGGTGTCGACGTGTCAGCGCTTGCTGCGCAGGCTGAGGCCCTGCGCGCCCAGGGCGCCAGCGTGATGCACCTGGCGGCTGACAAGAAGCTGGTCGGTCTGCTGGCCGTGTCCGACCCGATCAAGGCGACCACGCCCGATGCGCTGGCCTCGCTGCGCCAGGCCGGGTTGCGTGTCGTGATGGCCACCGGCGATGGCCTGACGACGGCGCGTGCCGTCGGCCAGCGCCTGGGCATCGACGAAGTGCATGGCGAGGTCAAGCCGGTCGACAAACTGAAGCTGGTCGAGAAACTGCAGTCCGAGGGCCGGGTGGTCGCAATGGCCGGCGACGGCATCAATGACGCGCCGGCGCTGGCCCGCGCTGATGTGGGCATCGCGATGGGCACCGGCACCGACGTGGCGATGAACAGCGCCCAGCTCACGCTGGTGAAGGGCGACCTTCGAGGCATTGCCACGGCACGCGCGCTGTCGGTGGCCACAGTGGCCAACATGAAGCAGAACCTCGGCTTCGCCTTCGTCTACAACGCGCTCGGTGTGCCGCTGGCGGCCGGGCTGTTGTATCCGTTCACCGGCTGGCTGCTGTCTCCCATGATCGCGGCGCTGGCCATGAGCCTGAGCTCGGCTTCGGTGATCACCAATGCGTTGCGGCTGCGCGGCGCCCACATGGGCGGTGATTGACGACAGAT
>NZ_JANOCG010000390.1:0-6414 GCF_031412075.1 Rhizobacter sp. | reverse complement strand
CCGCCGGCAGGCAGAAGAAACACCATCGCGAAGCACCACAAACCTGGATTCCCGCCTTCACGGGAATGACGAGGGCAGCGAGCCTCAGCTCCACCCCGCATCCACCGTGAACTCCTGCGCCGTGCACATCGCCGCGTCATCCGACGCCAAAAACAGCACCATGCGCGCCACGGCATCGGGCTGCAACTTGTCGGGCAGGCACTGGTTGCGCTTGATGCTTTCTTCGCCCTCGGCGTCCAGCCACAGCTTGATCTGCCGCTCTGTCATCACCCACCCCGGCGTCACCGTGTTCACACGAATGCGAAACGGCCCTAAACCCGCCGCAAAGCCGCGCGTCAGCCCGTCGACAGACGATTTGGCGATCGCATAACAGGGGTAGCCACTGGTCTTGGTCTGCCAACCAATCGAGCCGAAATTGACGATGGAGCCAAACCCCAGCCGCTGCATGCCCGGCACCACCGCCTGGATGGCAAACAACGCCGGGCGCTGGTTGATGGCAATGCGATCGTCGTAGTACGCCGGGGTGATCGATTCCAGCGTATGGCGGTCATCGCTCGCCACGTTGTTGACCAGCACGGCGAAGTCCCCCAGTTCCGCGGCTGCATCTGTGACGGCCGACTGCAAGGCAGGTATGTCACGCACATCGCAGGCCCGCCACCACGGCGCGGCATGGCCGGCGGTCTTGAGCTGCTGCGCCAGATCGCGGCTGGCGGCTTCGTTGATGTCGATGAAGGCCACGCGAGCACCCTGCTCGACGAAGGCACTGACCATGGCGGCACCGATGCCGCTCCCACCACCGGTGATGAAGACCGATCGGCCGCGCAGGCTGGGGTAGGACGCAAGTTGAGGTTGAGCTGACACGGCGAATCCTTTGTGATTGCAATTTGTATATGTCATTAATCTATTTATTTATTTTTCTATTATCAATGTGCCTTGTTACGATGCGCCGCGTCAAGAGCTCTTCGCTGTTGACCCGAAGGACGACAAGACAATGGATTCGAAGAAGAAGCCCGACAACCCGAAGTTGCGGCGCAGCCAGGCCTGGTTCGGCAAGACTGACCGCGATGGTTTCATGCACCGCAGCTGGCTGAAGAACCAGGGCTACCCGCACGACGAGCTCGACGGCCGCCCCGTCATCGGCATTTGCAACACGTGGAGCGAGCTCACACCGTGCAACGGGCACTTTCGCGAGCTGGCGGAGTTCGTCAAGCGCGGGGTCTATGAAGCCGGCGGCTTCCCGCTCGAATTCCCAGTCATGTCGCTCGGCGAAACGCAGCTGCGCCCCACCGCCATGCTGTTTCGCAACCTCGCGAGCATGGACGTGGAAGAGTCCATCCGCGGCAACCCGATCGACGGCGTGGTGCTGTTGATGGGCTGCGACAAGACCACCCCCTCGCTGATGATGGGCGCGGCGAGCTGCGACCTGCCCACCATTGGCCTGTCGGGCGGGCCCATGCTCAACGGCAAGTTCCGCGGGCAAGACATCGGCTCGGGCACCGGCGTGTGGCAGATGAGCGAGATGGTGCGCGCGGGCGAGATGACGATGGACGAGTTCACCGCCGCCGAGTCGTGCATGCACCGCTCCACCGGCACCTGCATGACCATGGGCACGGCCTCCACCATGGCCAGCATGGTCGAGGCGCTGGGCATGTCGCTGCCCGAAAACGCCGCCATTCCGGCCGCCGACACACGCCGCAAACGCCTGGCGCAACTCACCGGCCGGCGCATCGTGGAGATGGTGAAAGAAGACCTGCGCATGTCGCAGATCCTGACCCGCAACGCGTTCGAAAACGCCATCCGCACCAACGCCGCCATCGGTGGCTCGACCAATGCGGTGGTGCACCTGTTGGCGATTGCCGGGCGCATTGGCGTGCCGCTCACGCTGGACGACTTCGACCGCCTGGGCGCCGAGGTGCCTTGCATCCTGAACCTGCAGCCTTCAGGCAAGTACCTTATGGAAGATTTTTATTACGCAGGCGGCCTGCCGGCCGTGCTGCGTGAGATCGCCTCGCTGCTGCACGGCGACGCGCCCACGGTCAACGGCAAGACCATCGCGCAGAACATTGCCGACGCGCCTTGCTACAACCGCGATGTCATCAAGACGACCGAAGCGCCGTTCATGGCCGATGCCGGCATCGCCGTGCTTCGCGGCAACCTCGCGCCTGATGGGGCCGTGATCAAGCCCTCGGCGGCGTCGGCTCACTTACTGCAGCACCGCGGCCGTGCCGTGGTGTTCGAGAACATCGAAGATTTTCACGCCCGCATCGACAACCCCGATCTCGACGTCGACGAACACTGCGTGATGGTGCTCAAGAACTGCGGCCCGCGCGGCTACCCCGGCATGGCCGAGGTGGGCAACATGCCGCTGCCGCCCAAGGTGCTGCAAAAAGGCATCACCGACATGGTTCGCATCTCCGATGGCCGCATGAGCGGCACCGCCTACGGCACCGTGGTGCTGCACACCTCACCCGAAGCGGCGGCGGGTGGCACGCTGGCCCTGGTGAAAAACGGCGACATGATCGAGCTCGACGTGGCCGGCCGGCGCCTGCACCTGGAGGTCTCTGAAGAAGAACTGGCGAAACGCCGCGCGCTATGGAAAGCCCAGCCCGTGCCCAAGCGCGGCTGGTACAAACTCTACGTGGAGCATGTGCAGCAGGCGCACCTGGGGGCCGACCTGGACTTCCTGGTCGGCGGCAGCGGCGCCGAAGTGCCCAGGGAATCGCATTGAAGGACAGCACATTGAAGATCTCCACACCGCACCCCACCAGCGAGCTGCGCTGCCTCTGGCCGGCGGCGGCCACGCTGGGTGAAGGCACGCTGTGGTCGGTGCGCCGGCAATCGCTGTACTGGGTCGACATCCTCGGCCGCCAGCTGCATCGGTATGAGTTCGCCACGCAGGCGCGCCACAGCTGGCTCTTCGACGAAGAGATCTCGGCCGTGGCCGAGCGCGCCAGCGAGCCCGGCCTGCTGGTCACGCTGCGCAGCGGCTTTGCACTCTTCAACACCGACACCGGCACGCTGCAACGCCTGCACAACCCCGAGCCGCAGCAGCCCGGCAACCGCTTCAACGACGGCAAGTGCGACGCACAGGGGCGCTTCTGGGGCGGCACCATGGATTTCGGCTGCGCAAGGCCGACTGGCGCGCTGTATCGGTTTGGCGCCGAGCAGCGCTGCACGCTCGCCTTCGATGCGCGTTATGCGGTCACCAACGGGCCCACCTGGTCGCTCGACGGGCGCACGATGTTCTTCAACGAAACGGCCGAACGGCGCATTCACGCCTTCGACTTCGACCCGGTGTCGGGCCAACTCAGCCACCAGCGCGTGTGGCTGCGCTTTCAGGCCGACGAGGGCTACCCCGATGGCATGACCACCGACGCGGCAGGCCGCCTGTGGGTGGCCCACTGGGGCGCCGCCCGCGTGACCTGCCACGACCCGGTCACCACCGAAGAGCTGGCACGCATCGACCTGCCGACCAGCCACATCAGCAACGTGGCCTTCGGTGGCCCGCAGATGCGCACGCTCTTCATCACCAGCGCGCGTTTCGAGCTGTCGGTCGAGCAGCTCGCGAACCAGCCTCTGGCCGGTGCGCTGTTCGCGATCGACATCGACGGCCCCGGCCGGCCGGCCAACCTCTACGCGGGCTGAACATGGCGCACCCCATCGTCTGGCTGGAATATGCCGAACAGCGCCTCGGCCTCGTGCCCACCCTCGGGGGCGGTGTGGCCGCCTGGCAGATGGCGCGGCCGCACGGTCTGCTCGACCTGTGGCGGCCCTGGGACGGTGTCAACGAAGACCGCTACTCGCTGGCCAACTTCGCCATGCTGCCGTGGTCGAACCGCATCAGCGGCGGTGGCTTCGAGCAGGCCGGCCACTTTCACGCGATGGCGCCCAACCGCGCCGGCGAGCCCTACCCCATCCATGGCGATGGCTGGCTGCAGCGCTGGCGCCTCGAGCAGACAGCGGCCGACACCCTCGTCATGCACCTCGAATCGCAGCGCTTCGACGGCAACCCTTACCACTACCGCGCCAAACAGACCTTCACCCTCGTCGACGGCGGGCTCGACCAGAGCGTACGCGTCACCCACCTGGGCGAGGAGCCCCTGCCCTATGGGCTGGGCCTGCACCCCTGGTTCCAGCGCAGCGCGGGCATGCGGCTCACGGCGCCGGTGCGTGGTGTGTGGCTTTGTGGTGATGATCCGCTGCCCACGCAACACACCGATCGTTTCCCGCCGAGCTGGGACTTGAACACTGGCGCTGCCGTGACCGGTTCATTCATCGACAACGCGTTCACTGGCTGGTCGGGCGAGGCGCTGATCGACTGGCCCGAAGAGTCTCTGCGCCTGCGGCTGCGTGTGCCGGCCGTGCAGGCCAGTTGCCTCCATGACGGCTACTGCCTGCTGTACCGTCCACCGCAAGGCCCCACCTTCTGCTTCGAGCCTGTCAGCCACCCCATCGATGCCTTCCACCTGCCAGGCCGCCCGGGCCTGCGTGTGCTGACGCAAGGGGAGGCGCTGGAACTGCGGGTGCAATGGCGAGTGCAGGAGTTGGCGCGCTGAGCCACCTCACTGGGCCCGTGGTTTCGTGGCAGGGCGAAGGACGGGGCTACTATCTGGCCACCATGATCGAGAAGTCTCTTGCCATTGCCGTGCTGGCCATCTGCGTCGTGATGATGGCGCGGCTGCTGCTGGGTGTGCGCCTGCGCATGAAGGTCGACGCCTTCGCCCGCCGCACCTGGCAGGGCATTCGGGGCGGGGCCCGGTCGCTCTTCCAACGCCGCCGCAGCTCGCCCAAGAGCGCCGCCCAGGTGGCCGAAGAAGCCATCCAGCGCGCCCGCGAGGGTGGCACCTGGGACGGCAACGTCTACAAGCCCAAGTCGTTCGACAAGCGGCCACCGCGCGACAAGCTGCATTGAGAATTGCCGTTCGCCCTGAGCTTGTCGAAGGGGCCGCGCATTGCACGGCGCTGGCTTCGACAGGCTCAGCCCGAACGGTGAGTTTTCAGAAGCCTCGCCCGAACGCCAGGTAAGCGCGAGTGCCCTTGGGCTCGTCGAGCCCACGCGCGACGCCCACGCGCAGCTGCAGGCCCATGGCGTACAGCAGCTTGATCTCGCTCAGCAGCTCGACCCCCACGCCGCGCTGGTAATGCAGCGGGCGATGGCCCGCGTCCCATGCGCCGCCAATGTCGAAGAAGGCTGCAGCCGACACGCGGTTCAAGCCCACGGCCGGCGTCATGAAGTGCCGGTCGACGTCGGCGATCGGCATGCGCCACTCGATGGTGCTCACGCGGGCGTTGGCCCCACGCAGGCCAACCACGTTGCTGCGGCTGTAGCCACGCAAGGTGATGTCGCGGTTGTTGAGCGCCATGCCGAGCTGCAGCTGGGGGTCGATCGCGCCGCCCAATTGAAAGCGCTCGGTGAAGCCACTCGCATGCGCCTCGGTGTGGCGCAGGGCCAGCACGCTGCGGCCCACGGGTACGAAGCCGCGCCAGTCGAAGCGCAACACGCTGCCGTCGTAATCTCTCCGGCCTTCGCGCACGAACGGGCGGTAGCTTTCATACAGCAGCGTGGCGTGCTGACCGCGGTTGCTGCCTTCCGACCACCAGTTGCTGCCGGTGGTGTCGTAGCTGAGCAAGGCTGCGAGCAGACGCTCGGTCCTGGGGATGCCGACGGTGGGGGCCCGCTCGGGGTGAACACGCTCCACATGATCGAGCGCCGCTCCCACGCCAAAGGCAATGCGACGATCCAGGCGCAGCCAGGGCAAGACACTCAGCCACTGCGCGCGGGTTTCGCGGTCGTAGGCGGTGACGTCTTTTTCTTCGTTGCCGTTTTCCCAGGCACGGGCGGTCAGTTCGCGCTGCAAGGTGATCAAGTGCTGGTCCTGGAAGAGGTATTGCAGGCTGCCCAACAGCTCGCCCTGTGTGGTTTCGTATTGCAGCGAGGCGGCGTACTTGTGCCAACCGAGCGCATCAGAACCGAAGGTGCTCGCACCGACCGCAGACAAGCCCGACTCGCCAGTCACCTCGGGGAACCAGCTGCGCGGAGCCATCGAGCGCCATGACGCATAGGGTTTCGCTTCGCTCAGCACCGTGGCGGGGGCCGCTGCGGGCGCCGAGGCACTGCTGGCCGGCGCGGCCACCACCGGCGCACGCTGCAAAGCGGGGGTGGCGGCCATGCGGCGCAGCTCGTAGCCACCGGGCGCAACCAGGCCCAGCGTGAGTGAGCCATCAGGCTGGGTACCGCCGTGCGAGACCACGCGGGTGTGGGTGTGGCTCAACTTGACCCACTCGCTGCCTTCCAGGCGCCACACATTGAAAACACCGTCGCGTACCGCCAGGAACTCCAGGCCGGCCTTGCCATGCACCAGGCCGTGCAAGGGCGCGTTGTGGGTGAACAGCAGGCGCGGTGCGGCGGCCGGC
>NZ_JANOCG010000389.1:0-4677 GCF_031412075.1 Rhizobacter sp. | reverse complement strand
CCATGCGACCCTGGAACCATCCGAGGGCCTTGCCTTGCGACAGGTCTTCGGCGGCGCCGTTGATCAGGCTGACGTCATCGCGCGTCTCAAAGCGAGCGCCGGCCGCCTTCAGGCGCGCCTCGATGTCGGCTTGCGCAAACTGCGGCCCGAGGTAGGAGCCGTTCATCGCGTCGCCATTCACCACACGCTTCTGGTCCATCTGCATGTGGTAACCGACCAGCGCCGCACCCAATGCACCACCGGCATCACCGGCTGCCGGTTGCACGTAGATCTTGTCGAACGCGCCATCGCGCAGGATCTTGCCGTTGGCCACGCAATTGAGCGCCACGCCACCGGCGAGGCAGAGGTTCTTGATGCCGGTTTCCTGGCGCAGCGCGCGCGTGAGGCGCAGCACGATCTCTTCGGTCACGGCCTGCAGCGAGGCCGCCAGGTCCATGTGGTGTTGTGTCAGCGGCTCGCTCGACTTGCGCGCCGGCCCGCCAAACAACTTGGCGAACTTGTCGTTCGTCATCGTGAGGCCAGTGGCGTAGTTGAAGTAGCTCATGTCCATGCGGAACGAGCCGTCGGGCTTGACGTCGATCAGGTGCTTGTAGAACAGATCGGTGTACTTCGGCACGCCGTAGGGTGCCAGGCCCATGACCTTGTACTCGCCCGAGTTGACCTTGAAACCGGTGTAGTAGGTCATGGCCGAGTACAGCAGGCCGAGTGAATGCGGGAAGTGGATTTCCTTCTGCACTTCCAGCTTGTGGCCACGCCCGATGGCCACCGAGGTGGTGGCCCATTCGCCCACGCCGTCCATCGTCAGGACCACGGCCTCTTCGAACGGAGACGGGAAGAACACGCTGGCCGCGTGGCTCAGGTGGTGCTCGCTGAACAGCAACTCGCCGTTCCAGCCCCCCTGGGTGTCGACTTTTTTCAGGGCCTTGAACAGCAGGTCCTTGAGGAACAGCTTTTCCCTCAGCCACAGCGGGATCGACATGCGGAACGACTGGAAGCCACGTGGCGAGAAGGCCAGGTAGGTCTCGAGCAGCCGCTCGAACTTCAGGAACGGCTTGTCGTAGAACACGACCCGGTCGATGCCCTTCATGCCGACCCCGGCCTGGCTCAGGCAGTAGTCGATGGCATGCGTGGGAAAACCGGCGTCGTGCTTCTTGCGCGTGAACCGCTCTTCTTGAGCCGCTGCAACGATGACGCCGTCTTCGATCAACGCCGCGGCGCTGTCATGGTAGTAAGCCGATAGGCCAAGGATCCGCATCGGTCCGCGTGCTCAGAAGAGCGTGTAGATGAACGGCGCCACGGCAGAGCCCTTGGCCAACACGATCAGCAGACCCAACACGGCCATCATCCCGAAGATGGGCCACATCCAGATTTTTTTGCGCACCCGCAGGAATGCCCAGAGCTCTTTGATCATTGACATGGTGGATTCCTAAAACTGGTTGGTCATGGACGTCGGCGGCGGGCCGGGCGGCTCGCGCGGGATCCAGTACGACTGGGCTGCGGGGTCAAACTTCAAACGCAGCGGGTCTTTGCCGGTCACGCGCATCAGCAAACCGATGGGCATGAACACGAGATAGAAAAGGATGCCCAGGGCGATGGGGCTCACCACCTTGGCCAGCAACAGGCCGAACTTCATCCAGAGCTTGTTGGCCCCGGCGAGCAAGACAGGCTTCACGATGGCGACCAGCGCAAACGCTGCCGCCACACCCACCGACCACCAACGTGGACCCGCGGAATAAAGCAGTGGCCAGGCCGCGATGATGAGAAACACCACAGCAAACACAAAACCGAATGAACGATCGGAAGAGCCTTCGACCTCGTCTTCTCGACTCAGATCTTCATGGGACGACATTGAATCCCTCCTTGCGAGGCTGTTTGAAGCGCAGCGAGTGTATCCCGGGGGGGTCTGAAAATTGCCTCGCGGCACGGGCTGAAACAAGGGGGTTCCCCCCCGAATGAATGCCGAGCTGCGGCTTACTTGTATTCGATCAGCCGCGCGGTGCCGCCCGACATGCGCAGGGCCACAAACTTGAGCTGCCCGCAGGCTTCGGCGAACTTGCCCAGCACCATGAACACGGCACGTGCCGCACGCTCTTTGAACGGCCCGCGAAAGCCGCGAAACAAGCGCAGCATCTGCAATGGGTACACCAGCAGCAAGGCCAGCGCCCAGGGGTGAATCAGCAACGCGCCAAGCAAGGCGACGAGCGGAATCCCGAGCCCCCACACCCAGGCGCGGCGCGATTCGACCACGCGGTGACGCTCAGGTGGTGCGCCGTGCATGTGCACCCCTTCGGCAAAGGTGTAGCCGGCGCGCATCGAGCGTTTCCACCATTGGCTGATGCGGGTCATGGCCGCGTCATGCAGCGTCATTTCGGCATCGAGCCGCCACACACGCCAGCCCTTGCCGCGCAAGCGCAAGCAGAGTTCGGGCTCTTCACCGGCGATCAGGCGGGGGTTGTAGCCGTTGACCGCCTGCAGGCCCACGGCACGCATCATCACGTCGCCGCCGCAGGCCTTGGATTCGCCGGGCTTCGCCGCCCATTCCAGGTCGCACAGCAGGTTGTAGATCGAATGCTCGGGGAAACGCTCGCGGCGCCGACCACACACTGCCACCACGTCGGCATGCTCAACGAGATAGCCGCGTGCGGTCGCCAGCCAGCTCGGATCGACCGCGCAGTCGCCATCGACAAACTGCACATATTCGATCTGCGGCGCCAGTTCCAGCGCCCGCCGCCAGCCGGCATTGCGCGCGAGCGCAGCGGTGAACACCACGTCTTTCGGCAGCACCACCACCTCGACACCCATTTGCTGCGCCATCGCGACGGAATCGTCGGTGGAACCGGAGTCGACATAGACCACGATCTGCGCCGAGCGCACGACGGAGGCCAGGCAGGCACGCAGCCGCTCGCCCTCATTCCGCCCAATCGCGACCACGGCCACGCCGGCCAAAGAGTGCGCCGCACCCGCCATCACTGCGCCTGCTCGGCCGGCGCGGGGCGCTGCAGTTTCCAGAGCGTGTCGTCAAACAGCTTCCAGCCGTCCATGCCGCCGCGGCACAAAAGCTTGAACATCCACAGCGGCTCACCACCCTCCACTTTCACACGCGGCAAGCGAGCGAGATCGGCACCGCATCGCAGCGTGCCGTGCTGGGCGATGAAGACCGAGCTGTAGCCACAGCCCGACAACATGCGCGCGGTCTCGGCGCTTTCGTCGGTGCGCATGCCAAAGGGGTAGGCAAACGAACGGATGGGGGCGCCGAGATGCTCTTCCAGCAGTTCTTTGGAGCGTTGTCCTTCGTCGAGCGCATCCTGTGGGCTCAGCTTGGCCACGGAACGGTGGGTGTGGGCGTGCGAGCCCACCGTGACGCCCGCAGCCGGCAGGCGTTTCACTTCGTCCCAGGTGAGGTAACGCTCGCCAGAGATGCTGGTGGTGCCCATGAAGCTCGTGGTGACGTAAGCGACCGACGGAATGCGGTGGCGCTGCATGATCGGCGCCGCGATGTGGAGCACGCTGCTGAAGCCGTCGTCCATGGTGACGAGCACGGCACCATCGGGCAACTTGATCTCGCCGCGCACGAAGCGCTCTACGTCGTCGAGCGACACCGCGAGTTTTTTGTCAGCCAGCCAGCGCATCTGCTCTTCGAACACGGTAGCGCTCACGCACCAGGGGTCGCGCACGGCGTCACCGAAGCGGTGGTAGGTCAGCACACGAATCGTCGGGCCACGGCCGGCCAACTTGCGCAAGACCAGCGAGCCGGTGACGAAGCTCCCCAGCACCATGGCAATACGCGCCGCTTTTTTGATCAGCCAACGGTGCACGGAAACAGTCATGGTCGTGTCTTCTTGTCTTGCCCGAACAAACGGCTGCGCGCCACGCGCAACAGAAACAGCGGGTTGCCAATGAGATAGCGGCGAGCCTTGTGCGGCTGGCGGATCAGCAAGCTCAGCCACTCGAAACCGAGGCGGCGCACCCACAGCGGCGCACGCACCAGGTCGCCGACCCAGTAGTCGAACAGGCCGCCCGTGGCCAGGCACAGCGGCACCTTCAGTTGAGCGCGGTGGTGGTGGATCCAGCGCTCCTGCTTGGGGTTGCCCATGCCGACCAGCAGCAGGTGCGCGCCCGAGTTGTTGATCTTGTCGACCACGCCAGCATGGTCGTCGGGGCCGAGGTAGCCGTGGTGACAGCCGGCGAGCGTCCAGCCCGGGAAGCTGCGTTGTGCATACGCCGCCGCCTGCTCGATGCGCTCGGGCGTGTTGCCCAGCAGGTAGTAGCGCAGGCCGCGGTCGGCCCAGCGCGAGAACATCAGCGGCACGAGGTCGGTGCCGTTGACGTTGTCCTTGAGCTTGGCACCGTGGATGGCTCGCGCTGCCCAGCGCACGCCAGTGCCGTCGCCGAACACACGGTCGGCCGACTGCAGCACCTCGCGATAGTCGGGCTCGTCACAGGCAGTGTTGAGCGTGTGGGTGTTGACGAAGTAGATGCCATGGGCGCGTGGTGGCTGCTGCTGCAACAGGCCATGCAACAGCGCCAGCGCTTGCTCCATGCTCACGTCGGTGACCGGCACGCCGAGCACCGGCAAGGTGTCGACGCGGTCCCTCGCCGGCACGGCAATCTGGCTTGAAAAAGTGAAGTCGGGTCGGCTGCTCATCAGGCCAGCTCCGCTTGGGCGGCCAGGCTCGC
>NZ_JANOCG010000388.1:0-2050 GCF_031412075.1 Rhizobacter sp. | reverse complement strand
CACTTGAGCGTGAAGCCGCGCCACACATTGGGCAGCGGCGAATCGTTGAACGAGTACAGCACCAGTGCCGCGATGGGCAGGTACAGAAACAAATAGCTCAGCGACAACCAGGCCTTGCCAAACAGCTTCGGGTTCACTTGCGAACCTCCTGCGATTCAGCCTGGTATTTGTTGAAGAGCGCGAGCGGCACGATGATCAGCAGCACCATCACCACCGCGACGGTCGAGGCCATGGGCCAGTCGTTGTTGCTGAAGAATTCGTCCCACAGCACGCGGCCGATCATCAGCGTTTGCGGGCCGCCGAGCAGCTCGGGAATGACAAACTCACCCACGCACGGAATGAACACCAGCATGCTGCCCGCGATGATGCCGGCCTTGGACAGCGGCACCGTGACTTTCCAGAACGCGACCCAGGCGGTGGCACCCAGGTCGGCCGCAGCCTCCAGCAGGCGCAGGTCCATCTTGGCCAGGTTGGAGTACAGCGGCAAGATCATGAAGGGCAGGTAGGTGTAGGTCATGCCCAGCACCAACGAGAAGGGGCTGTTCATCAACTGGCCGGGCGAGGGGATCAGCCCGAGGCCGCTCAACACGTGGTCGAGCCGCGTGGCCGTGATCAGCTCGAAAGCCCAGCCGTGTTCGCTCAGCAGGCCCTTCCAGGCGTAGACACGCAGCAGGAACGACGTCCAGAACGGCAGCATCACCAGCATCAGCAGGGCCGGCTGCACGCTGGGCTTGGCACGCGCCATGAAGTAGGCGAACGGGTAGCCGATGAACAGGCACAACAAGGTGGTGGCACCGGCGTACTTCAAGCTCGACAGGTAGGTCTTGAAGTAGAGGTCGTCTTCGGTCAGGAAGGCGTAGTTGCTCAGGCGCAGGGACAGCTGCAGCACGCCTTCGTTGAAGGTGACGATGTCTTTCGGGAACACCGCTTCCATCTCGGAAACGCTGTACTTCACCACGATCAGAAACGGCAGCAAGAAGAAAACGAGCAACCAGAGGTAGGGCACGCCGATCACGGCGACGCGGCCCTTCACCATGGAGCGCAGCGATGTCATGTCGTGAGCACCACTTGGGCGGTGGGCGACCAGCTGGCCCAGGCGGTGTCACCCCAGGTCAGCGGTTTGTCGCGGTGGCGCTCGGTGTTGCTCTCGCTCACCTTGAGCATCTGGCCGCTGGCCAGCGCCAGGTGGTAGACGGTGTAGCTGCCGAAGTACGACATGTCTTTGACCGTGCCGCTCACCTGGTTCTGGTCGCCGGCCGGCTTGTCGCAGTCGAGCTTGATCTTCTCGGGGCGCAGCGCCACCGTCACCTGCATGCCCTCGGTGCCGGTGATGCCGTGGCCCACGTAGTGCGAGCAGTCGGCGCAGGTGATGACCACATGGTCGGGCTGGTCGACGGTGAGCGTGCCTTCCATCAGGTTGACGTTGCCGATGAAGTCGGCCACGAAGCGGGTGGCGGGTGTCTCGTAGATGTCGCTCGGCGCGCCCACCTGCAGGAAGCGGCCCTCGCTCATGACCGCGATGCGCGAGGCCATGGTCATGGCTTCCTCCTGGTCGTGCGTGACCATCACGCAGGTCACGCCCACGTTTTCGATGATGTTGACGAGCTCGATCTGGGTTTCTTCGCGCAGCTTCTTGTCGAGTGCCCCCAGCGGCTCGTCGAGCAGCAGCAATTGCGGCTTCTTGGCCAGACTGCGCGCCAGTGCCACACGTTGCTGCTGGCCGCCCGAGAGCTGGTGCGGCTTGCGCAAGCCGAACTTCGACAGCTGCACGAGCTTGAGCATGGCCTCCACCTGCGTGGCAATCTGGTCGCGTGGCAGGCCGTCGCGCTTCAAGCCGAAGGCGATGTTGTCCCACACCGTGAGGTGCGGGAAGAGCGCATAGCTCTGGAACATCATGTTCAACGGCCGTTCGTAGGGCGAGAGCCCCGCGAGGTCTTGCCCGTTGAGGATGATCTTGCCCGAGGTCGGCGTCTCGAAGCCGGCCAGCATGCGCAGGAGCGTGGTCTTGCCGCAGCCCGAGGAGCCGAGCAGGGCGAAGATCTCTCCCTTG